>CAZYVY010000008.1:0-49593 GCA_964651555.1 uncultured Lachnospiraceae bacterium
GCAAGCCTGAATTTCTTCCGTTGTCATAAAGAACTTCTGATATAACTCTTTGTTTAACTGATTAAATACCAAGCTTCTCTTGGTAGAAACCAAAGCAGAGTCGGTATTGGCATTTTCTTTATCACCGATATACATAATGGACTGACTCTTTTTATAAACGTCATCCAACATACGTACAAATTCCTGCTTATAATTACGATAATCACGGTAACTCTTGGCAACGATAGGTTTTACACCTTCTAAGGCACGTTCCACAATATTATGCATCTTAGCAATGGGAATCAGTTCTTCTCCCATTTCATCTATGCTGTCAACTACGCTTTTACAAATCTGCGCCTCGTCTTCAGGCGTAAATTTCGTCAATGCACGGTACGCAGATTTATTTACCGCATCAATTACCTTTTGAACATTAAATTCTTCTTTGCTGCCATCTTTTTTGACTACTTTGACAGCATTTTGCGGCACATAAATTTTACTGTAATCCGTCTTATTTCCCACACTCATCTCTTCCCCTCCATAAAACACTATATCCATCCAATATATTGGAACAAAACACACGAATTTGTGTTTTTTGCAGTTAACGATACAAGATATAGTATAGATGTTGTGTTTGCCGATGTCAATACGAGATATGATGTTTTTGAAAAATACTTTGACAAAATATGACAAAACCTTCCATGCAAATGGAAGGTTTTGTTTCTCTGCTTCACTCTATGTCTTTTTATTCACTTTCACGTTGATTGATTTCGCAGTTAATACTGATTGCATTTACATACTTTTGTCCATCTTCGTCAGAATCATCATAATATTTTAAATAATATTTACAACCACTCATGGTAACGCTTGGTAGCTCTTCTTCGCTCTCAAATAAAGTATATAACCGTTCTTTTTGAGTATCATTCGCGCAAAAAACAGATGCCTGCTCTACCAGTTTTTCATAATCAGCCTCTTTCATATCACGATCCCTGATTGTATGTGTTATTTTTATAAAAACAACCGTCTTTGTATCTGCATAGTATTTCATTTCCACCTTGTAGAATTCCGTATCACTACGATAAATATATTCTTTACTTAACTGACCATAATCATTGACCGTCTGACTTTCTTCCCACAAAGTATATCCATAATCATTAAGAAAAACCCTTTCAATATCATCAGTCGTTAGGGAGGTGACAAGGGAAGAGTCATCCATTTTTCCATAATCTCCGAATGGTATTTTATCCGGCATTACAAAGCTTTCCGGATATAATGCCTCTTTTATATTCTCACCATAATAATAAGTTTCTGCTGCGGATACTATATTCCATAATTCTCTTGTATAATAATTTACGTTTGAAATTTCCACGTAAGGTTCACCATTTCCGGCATATATCCCATCTATATAATCCACACAAATTACAAAATCATCAAATTCCCATGCAAGCTCAAGTGCTTCATTTGAATATTCTTTTGCCGCTGAAGATAAATATTGTTCCACACTGATACCCTGACCGCTAAAATCTCCTTCCTGCACCATGTCATTAATTGCATCATCTATTTGTTCATAAATCAAACCAACACCAATATAAGATGGGGAGCCAAGTTCAGATACAGCAAGATTTAAATATCCCTCATCTGATTCATATCCGTTATAATCTTCAATATCCTCTGCTTCATAACCAAGAAGCTCATCCAACTTCCCATTTCCGACACCACTATCACTAATGGAATACCACCCTTTATTGAGACATTCCTCCATTGTCTTATCAAAAGTATCCAAATTATATACATTAAGATAAAAGCTATATTTTTCCATCCAGTAGGACTTATCATTTCCGGGCGAAATGATTTCCGTATAATATTCAGAATAATCACCTGTTGAAAGAATTGCTTCTTTTGTTACTGGAAGCGATAAGGGCAAATCACTATTACCAAAAAGCATTAAATCAGCAGGTGGATTGTCCAATTGTCCGGTAGAAAAATCATGCCGGGTCAGCCATCTCATCTGATAACAGAAAGCATCAGATACCATACCTTTTTCATCTTCCACAACATTCCATGAGGCATCTTCTGCATTGTCTAGGTCCTTTTCCCCCTGCATCTCACTATGCTCTGCATTATTCTGGACAACTGCCGTTTTATCATTATCTTCCTTACGGTCGCTTACTGCCAGTCCCACACCTGCACCAATGAGCAAAACTGCGGCAACTACTCCAATAATCATTTTTCTTTTTACAACACCAGAACCTGCGTTTATTTTTCGACCGGCTATTTTCTGTTTTTCCTTACGGCTTTTTGTTTTTTCCTCACATATGGTTAGCTCCTTTATTGTCAAAGATATATCCGCCCATACATCAGGTGCTGTCATAGCATTGGCTTCTGCAGCAAGCAGACAGGTAAGAAACGGCAATCCCACAAAAGAATACAACTTGTCCTTGTTTTCTTTTTCATATTCAAGAACTCCTTCTTTGATTTTTGCTCTTGCAACACTCAGCCTTGATTTCACGGTTCCCGGTGGGCACTCCATCACATCTGCTATTTCTTCGATTTCCAGACTGTTAAAATAATACAAAATCACTGTCTGATACTGGATATCCGACAGTTTTTTCCGCATAATGTCCATAACAATCTTACGTTTTTCCTTATTGTTGATATATTCCTCCGGCAAAAAATTTTCGTTTTCCTCTCGCTTAAGATTCTCTAAATTCTCTTCTTCCAAAACTACAGGCATATTCTGTTCTAACAGTCTCTTACACCTGTTTACCGCAATTTGCTTTATCCAGGCTACAAACTTCTCCCCTTCCTTTAACTGCTCCAATTTAGAAAAAGCTGTCAGATATGTATCCTGCATGGCATCCTTGGCATTCTCTTCATTCTTCATAAAACCAAGGCAGATAAAATATATCGAACGATATGTTTCCCGGTACATCTCTTCAAATGCGTTCTGCTCTCCTTTCTTCATAAGATTTACCAGTTCCATTATTTTGTTATCTTCCATTTGTATCCTCCTTCTTATTCACTGATGTAATATAGATACATCAAAATCAGGTTAGGTTCATTTTTTATAAATCTTTTTAAAATTTATAAAAGCCAACCCTTAAAAGGTCGGCCTTTATGATTCATATTCTTTTATAATATCGTTTATATAGTTCTTATATTCTTCCACCACATGCGCAGGACTTACAATCTTAACCTCCGGTCCCAAACCGGTAATCCAGCCGAACAGCTGACGACTTACCGCAACCTTAACACGGATGGTAAAAGAATCTTCATCTTTGGCATGTACCGTAATATCCTTACCGAAACGGTCAATTGCTACACCGATTAAATCATTTGGAAAACGTATCGTCAACATCTCCGTTTCCCCTGCATACATTCCAAAAAACTGATTGGAATATTCCGCCACATCGAACCGCTTATCCTTTTCATTGATTTCTCTTGGTTCTTCCGTAATCACAATCCCTTTAATTTTATCTACACGATAATGTTTCATCTTATCTGCCGCAGAATCATAAGCAAGCAAATAATAATTCTCATCATCCCAGGTCAGCCCCCAGGGACTTACGGTATAAAGTTTACCATCCCTACGGTAGCGAACTTCTTTGTTTAATGCATACTCCAAATATTTAAAAGAAATCTGTCTGTTTTGCTCAATGGCACGATGAATATCATCCACATTATAAAAAATGGACTCGTTATCCGATTTTACACGATTGACAACATAAACTTCCCTCTTAAGATGTTTTGCCTCATTTTCACCTGCCAGCTTAGTTATTTTACCGATTAATTCCTTGGACTTTCTTGCAGTAATAAAACGTGATGCCTGAACAGCATCCACTAATATTTTCAGTTCCGCAGACTCAAAGTCTCTGGATGCAAGAAAATATCCGCCGTTTTTACCCTTGGTTAGGACAATATCATATCCGAAATCACGCAATGTATCCATATCATTATATATACTTTTACGCTCGGCACGAATTCCTTTCTGGTCAAGCATGGATATAATGGCATCCATTTTAATCGGATGGTCTTCATCGCTTTTCTCATGAAGCATCTTAATTATATATAAAAGTTTTTGTTTCTGCTTCTCCGCTTTAGGCATATCTCGTCTCCCAATCCGGTCTTAAAACCGCATTACAGCCCTGCTTAGTTTGCGCTTTCCGCAACCTCTTCTTCAACCTTATTCTTATTCTTATGTGTCAGCTTGTAGAGTCCGATTCCTAAAAATACGGCAACCACAATTGCAACTATAAATACAACAAATACCAGCAAATAACTTGCTAATACAGAAAGAAACGCCATAAAACTCATCTTCGTTCTCCTTTAATGTTTTTTTATATTATACATTATTATAATCAATACTTTACTTAATTATTGTAGCATTGCACCAATCTCATCGTCAAGAAGATTATCACCATCCGCAGCCTTGGTAGCCAGTTCGTCACACCTCTCGTTTTCCGGATGTCCGGCATGTCCTTTTACCCAGACAAACGTAACCTTGTGCGGCTTCATTGCTTCCAGAAGACGCTTCCATAAATCAATGTTTTTAACCTCTTTCTTGCCGGCAGTTCGCCAGTTATTCCGGACCCATGCATCAATCCAATTCTGGTTAAATGCATCTGTTACATACTTTGAATCCGAAACCACAGTTACCTCGCATGGTTTGGTCAATGCTTCAAAACCGGTAATCACACCCATTAACTCCATACGGTTATTGGTAGTCTGTTTGTAACCTGCACTGTATTCCCTTACATGTAATTCACCTTTGGAATCCGTATAATGCAAAACACAACCATAACCTCCCGGTCCGTTAGGGTTTCCCCTTGCGGAACCATCACTGTAAAGTGTTACTCTCATTATGCTCTATTCTCCTTATTTCTCCATTCACCTTCCTGTATAAAGCAGCCTGCCATCCATTCCGCATTTTCAATCAGGGTTTCCGGATATCCCATTAAACTTAATAATTTAATGGCATTACGGGTATTTGCGGGTCCTTTTAACAGTTTATAAGGGAATAAAATATCGTTATTCTCAATTTCTTCCTCAAAATGATAATTTTCATATACATCAGAAAGCAACTGGGTTAATTCAATATCATGGGTTGCTGCAAAACACAGCATATTCTCTCCCGAAAAAGAACGCATTATCTCTGATGCTGCTGCAATACGTTCCACCGTATTAGTACCTCTGAGCACCTCATCCACAAAACATAATACCTTCGCTCCATCTTCCTGCACAGCTTCAAGAATTCGTTTAATGGAACGGATTTCCACCATATAATAACTTTCGCCGCTTACCAGGTCATCCCGCAAGGACATGGAAGAAAAAATACGGTACCGCTCCGCCACATATTCCCTGGCCGGAACAGTCTGAACGGTCTGAGCCAGCAATGCGCAGATTGCTACGGTTTTTAAAAACGTGGATTTACCGGAAGCATTGGAACCGGTAAGTAACATTCCTTTTCTGATTTCAAAAGAATTTGCTACAGGTTCCTGAATTAAAGGATGTATTGCTTCTTCTATTTTCATTCCGCCTTCCGCAAAAACCGGAACTGCATAATAGGGTAATGCTGCTCTGAACGAACTGATGGTAATATCAGTTTCCATCTTTCCTAAAATACTGTTAATACGGTCTATCTCTTCCGTATGTGAAGAAACCTGTCCCAGCATACGATAAAAAATAAACAAATCAACATGGGTAAGCATTTTAACAAACATCAGAATCCCTGAAACAATGTCTGTTGCAGCATTGGCAGAGTAATCAGAAGCGACAAACCATATATTGGAACCGGATATGGATTTTAATTCCTTTCGGAGTAACTTTAACTCCTCTCCCTCTTCCTTCCAAATTTCAGGAACTGCTTTTGCCACCTTCTCTGATGTATCCAACATTCTTAATATATACTGAAAACTTACCAGATAAGGTTCGATATTTTTCTTTTTCTTCATGTAAGTCAGATTTTGATACACAATAATAAATGCCAACGCAATCAGACCTGCATTTATATTAATAAAAAGCATAATTATGGATACTATCATAAATAGCCACGGCCAAATAAAAGCAATGGCTTTTTTCATCGGCAAGTCACATAGATATTCCAAATAACGATACAAAGAAAACTTACCTGTCCGCCCTAAAGATGCAAACAAAAGTTGAAAACGGATACGTTCCTCTTTATTCTCCTGCAAATAACGGTAAATTTCTTCATTTTTAGTAAAAACATCCGTCTGTCCGGTAAGGACCGGAGTACGCATTCTGTAATACAGGTACTCATCTCCGGCAGAAGAATAACACTTGTTGATGCTTTTGTATAAACGGTCACCGTCAATATCATTCCATGTGATGTTGTCAATGGAAAAACGCTCTTTGGCGTGCCATTCATACATGCCTGTTGCTGCCATCATCCGCTCATTACTGTATTCTGCATCATTCAACGAACCGTATTCTTTTTCCAGCCGGCTCCTGAAATACTTTTTTAATTTATATTCACTGTATTTTCCCTGAACAACAACCAACAAATAAAAAGCTAATAATGCACCAAATAAAATCACATATTCCATAAAATCCAAAAACCTTTCACACAAATCCTTTCCTTCTTGAAAACTAGGATTCAAATATACGCTTTATTCTCTTATCTGCTTCCGCATATATCGCCTCTTTTTTGATTCCAACCGAAAATTCACCCTTATCGTAAAGAATCTTTCCGTTAATCATGGTAAGAAGTACATTCGTTTTACTTCCGGCATAAACAATATTTTTACCAATATTATGCATAGGCTGCATATTGGGCTGTGACAAGTCTAAAAGAATCAAATCTGCATTCTTACCTTCAGCAATACTATCACTTTCCGGCACACACATGGCATGCGCCCCCGTATGGCAGGCCATTTTCAATACTTCCATAGCCGGAAGTGCCGCTGCATCCTCATCATGTATTTTAGCAAGAACAGAGGTAAGATACATTTCCCGGAAAAAATCAAGGGCATTATTGCTGGCCGGTCCATCCGTACCAATCGCCACAGGAATTCCTTCATCCAATAACCTTGTAACCGGAGCAATTCCGCTGGCAAGCTTACAGTTTGACCCCGGATTGGTAATGGCATACAATCCCCTTTTACGGATTATGTCATAATCTTGCTCATCAAGATATACCATATGATATCCTCCGCCACCATTTTTGAACATTCCGATACTGTCCAAAAAAGCAATCGGTGTCATACCATACCGTTCTTTACATTCTTTCACTTCCTTCTTTGTTTCACTAATATGTGCATATACCGGTTGTTTATACTTTTCCGCAAGCCCGGCTATTTTTTCAAGAAGCTCTCTTGAACAGGTATATTCCGCATGAAAACCCGGTACAAAACGCACAAGTTCTTCCGGTTCATTATATGTGCATATCCACTGTTCCAACAACTCCGCAGATTGTGAAAAGTTATTCACACCTCCGGTCATGGTAATACGCATACCGGTCTCTCGACAGGCTTTTGCAATACTATCCGGTGTAAGATACATTTCAAAAATACCGGTAATACCACTTTGCAGATATTCCAGCACCGCAAGTTTGGTAAAAATACCTATATCCTCCGGTGTCAGTTTTGCTTCTGCCGGAAAAACAGTATCATTTAACCATTCCTGCAGTGGTAAATCATCTGCCCTTGAACGTAAGAAAGTCATGGCAGAATGAGTGTGACAGTTTTTAAAACCGGGAAGTAAAAGATTTCCTTCACAGTTTCTCTCCTCATCCCAAACATAATTATCTTTTATGTCATCATCCGGACACACAAACAGAATCTTGCCGTTTTCAATACCGACCTGCATATTTTCTTTTACTTCAGTATCACCATTTGCGAAACTGATTAACCTTGCATGATAGAACCGTATTCTCATCCTTCCAAGCTCCCCTATCATCCGCAATCTTGTTTATTCTAAGTTACATTCCTGACACTATAAAAGTGCAAAATTTTCCGGTAACAATTCTTTTAACACGTAAGTTTTATAATCCGCCGGACTTTTCGCCACTAAAATGCGAAACTCTTCAGGATTACCAAATTCTGCCATTACCTGGCGGCAAACACCACAGGGATAGGTGTAGTCCACCGGCGGTGTGCCTTTTTTACCGCCTACTACCGCTATGGTAACAAATTCTTTTTCTCCCTCGCTGACCGCCTTAAATACAGCTGTGCGCTCTGCACAGTTTGCTACCGAATAAGCTGCATTTTCAATATTACATCCTCTGTATATCTTTCCGCTTCCGGTTAAAAGTGCGGCACCAACCGCAAAATCAGAATAAGGGCAATATGCCTGTTCTCTTGCCAATAAAGCTTCTTGAATTAATAATTCATCTTTCATGTTATATTCCTCTTCGAAAAGAGCAGAAAATATCTGCTCTTTTTCCCGTGATATTTAACTGTATTACAGGTTCCCGAATTTTTTAACCGACTCGGTCACAAGTTTCTTAAACAAGGGAGCTGCCGTATTGGCTGCTTCCTGCACTTCATCATGAGTTAGCGGATTCTCTGTCATTCCCGCGGCAAGATTACATACGCAGGAAATACCGCAGATTTTCATTCCCATATGGTTTGCCGCAATTGCCTCTACAACAGTACTCATACCAACCGCATCGCCGCCTAATGTACGAAGCATCTTGATTTCTGTAGGTGATTCGAAAGAAGGTCCGGTCAACTGGATATAAATACCCTTCTGTAATTTAATATTGTTTTCGGCCGCAGCTTCACGAATCATTACCTTTAATTCCTCATCATAAACATGAGTCATATCTGGGAAACGAACCCCCAGTTCATCAATATTGGGACCAATTAAAGGATTCGGTGCAAAGCAGGAAATATGGTCTTCAATGACCATAAAATCACCTGCTGAAAAACTAGGATTTATTCCACCGGAAGCATTGGTTAAAAAAAGAATTTCTGCACCAAGCAACTTCATCAGACGGATTGGAAGTACAACATCCGAAATCGGATAACCTTCGTAATAATGTACACGTCCTTTCATACAAACCACAGGCACACTGCCTACATAACCAAAAATAAATTTTCCTGCATGTCCCGGTACGGTTGAAACCGGAAATCCTTCTATTTCCGAATAATCTATTTCTGCCTTTACATCAATATCCTTTGCATAATCCCCAAGACCGGAACCCAGTACAATGGCAACCTTAGGAACAAAATCAGTTTTAGCACGCACACATGCCAGACAGGACTGTAACTTCTCATAAATCGGATTCATCATAAAACCCTCCCCATTAAATAATTTAATCTATGCCCTCATTGCGTATCCACTTCAATGTTGTTGATAAAGGCTTTCACGCAAAAAGAAGCGGAAATAAATTTCCACTTCTTAATTGTACCATATCCCGGTCTGATTAAAAAGAAAATCTTGCGATTTCTTTTTTGTAATTTTTGTGAATCACTGCTAGATAATAATACATACCATTCCGCCATTGGATTCATTTACAATTTTCTGCATTGTCTCCTGTAATTTTACCTGGCTCTCCTCTCCGATGGACGTCACTTTCTGGTTAATACCATCTCTGACAAGCTGCTCCACAGTCTTGCCGAAAATATTGGTTTCCCATATTCCCTCTGATTTTTCACCTTCTTCATTAATGAAATGTATTAAATCATTTGCCTGCTCCTGCGTGCCTACAATCGGCGAAATTTCGCTTTCTATATCTGCTTTAATCATATGAATACTGGGACTGTGTGCGATAATCTTTACACCATATTTATTTCCATGACGGATCAGCTCCGGCTTTTCTAAACGGATTTCTGATTTTTCCGGGGTAACCACACCATATCCTTTTATCCGGACAGCTTCTACTGCATTTTCCACCTTGGAATAATCCTGCATTTTAGCTCCGACCTGCTTTAATGTATCAATCAGCTGCCATTCATTGGTAATTTCTTTTCCAAGAATATCGCTAATCATTTCATAATAAAGACCATCATCCACAGATAAACGGAAAGAAACTTTTCCGTTGGCCATATCAATGGAATCCATTTTACAACGGGTAATGTATTCACTTCCCAAATCAATTCCGCTTTCCGTTACATCACGCATGGTGTTCAATCCTGCTGCATATTCTGAAATCTTTGATACCATATCAGTCTTCACTTTATGATCACTTTCCAAAAGTTCAACCCACTTAGGCATATAAAATTCCAGCCTTGCAATCGGAAACTCATAGAGAACCTCCGAAAGCAGTTTATGAATATCTTCTTTCTTTAACTGGGCACAATTTACGGGAATGGCTTTTACCTTATATTTTTCCATAATTTCCCCGGCAACCGCGTTAGCCTCTTCACTATAAGGCTTAGATGAATTGACAATTACCAAAAAAGGTTTATTTAATGCCTTTAATTCGTTGATGGTACGCTCCTCTGC
This sequence comes from uncultured Lachnospiraceae bacterium, assembly GCA_964651555.1. Classification (GTDB taxonomy): domain Bacteria; phylum Bacillota; class Clostridia; order Lachnospirales; family Lachnospiraceae; genus UBA3766. The sequence continues at coordinate 10,384 of CAZYVY010000008.1, forward strand.
AGCAAGATAACTTTCTCTGGGCAAATCAGAAAAAGAACCGTCACAGGTTACGACAAGACCTATGGTAGAATGATCACTGATTACCTTCTGCGTACCGGTTTCTGCCGCCCTTGTAAAGGGAATGGGTTGTTCAAACCACGGTGTTTTTACCAGCCGTTCCGCATCATTCTCCATGTGACCGCTGGCACCATCCACCATAAAACCTACGCAATCAATTAACCGCACTTTAATATGTATATCTTCCGATAAGGTTACATCTGCCGCCTCTTTGGGAATAAACTTGGGCTCTGTTGTAGTAATCGTCTTTCCCCCGCTGCTTTGGGGAAGTTCATCTTGTGCACGAATTCTTTCATTTACATCTGTCATATTAGGAAGTAACAGTAAATCCATAAATCTTTTTATAAATGTGGATTTTCCGGTTCTTACAGGCCCTACAACACCAAGATATATTTCTCCGTTACACCGTTCCTGTATATCATGATAAAGATCAAATGTATCTGTATTATTTCTGTCCATATATGCCCTCCTGACTATTCTGTTACAATATATGTCAGGCTCCGGAACCGTATGACATTTTAAATACAAAAAAGATACTTCTATTCTTCATAAAAGTATCTTTTCAATAATACTAAAATTATAACGAAACCGGATTCTAAAAACTCTCCTCAGGTGTTTCATACAGTACATCATATAATTCCTTTAACCCATGGATGGTATAGGTAGGAACTATATCAGTATATTCAGGTGTTTTCGGGGTAATATGGCAGGTATCAATTCCAAAATCATATCCACCTTTAATATCAGAACTCATGGAATCTCCCACAATAATCATGCTTCTCTTATCCGGACACCCCAAAGTTTCATACACATGTTGAAAAAATTCATGGCTGGGTTTATTGTATCCTACTTCCTCCGACACAAATACGTGTTGAAAAAAAGGCAAAAGCGTACTTTCCTGCAATCGCGGATGTTGCACCGCGGCAGTTCCGTTTGTCACAAGACTCAGGCGAAAATGTCTTCCCAAACGTGCACATACTTCATATGCATCCGGCATCAGCTCATGCCCCTTGGAAAGTTCTCCCTGATAAAACATCTCCAGGGAATTATCTCCGGGATGCTTTACACCAAAGTGCTCACACATAATTTTAAATCTGCAATCAATCAATTCCGGTTTTGTAATTTCTTTGCGTTCCAGTTTTTTCCACAAACTATCATTCAATTTGTCATAAAAGTCAATACTATCCTCATTGATTGGGAAGCCATATTTTCCATACGTTGATATCAACGCATTTTTTTGTGCCGCCTTAAAATCAATCAGCGTCATATCCGCATCCATTAAAACATGTAAGTATTTCATTGAATCCCTGCTTTCCACATCATGGTAACATCATCCGGTTTTATCTCTTTTCAGGCTCGTCCTCATCAAATTCAATTTGCAGAAAATATCCCCTTGGTGTATCAAGTATTGCCTTTACCACACCTTCCCGGCTTTTTAAACGCTCGTAATACGCATAATTACCAGACATGGCAATGGCAGGTTCTGCTGTATAATAATAACTGGAGGGCAAAACGCCCTCCGAAATTTTCACTGTCTCACCAACAGAAACCAGATTTTCGCGTTCCATTTTAAATTCCATTGTACGCATCCGGTTCGCCTCCTTTAGCTCCATGCTCCATCCATAGTCTCAATTTTTTTATCACGAAGCATCAACTCTTTTACCGCCAAATCAGCAGATTTTCCTTCAAACAATACTTCATTTACCTGCTCAACAATAGGCATGCTCACATCATATTTCTTAGCAAGTGCCATGGCTGCCTTAGCCGAATGAACGCCTTCCACTACCATCTTAACCTCATCCATGGCAGCTTCCATGGTATAACCCTGTCCGATTAACATACCTGCTTTACGGTTTCTGGAATGTCTGCTTGCACAGGTTACAATCAAATCACCAACACCGGACAAACCATAAAAGGTTTCAAACTTTCCGCCCATAGTCATACCCAGTCTTGCGATTTCCGCAATACCTCTGGTAATCAACGCCGCCTTCGTATTATCGCCGTATCCAAGTCCATCGGCAATACCTGCAGCCAACGCTACCACGTTCTTTAATGCCGCACCAATTTCGATGCCTAAGACATCAGGACTGGTATATACACGAAATACTTCACTCATAAATAAATTTTGGATATATTCAGCCGTTTCTCTGGTCTTTGCACCAACAACAATAGTCGTCGGAATCTGACGTCCTACTTCTTCCGCATGAGAAGGACCGGATAACACTGCCACGTCAGCTTCTGGTAATTCGTCCTCAATTACACCGGATAAAGTTGTCAGGGTCTTTTCTTCAATACCCTTGGCTACATTTACGACAATCTGACCTTCACGGATAAACTGTCTCATTCCGGCTGCAGTACTCCTGACAAAAGGAGAAGGAACCGCCAATACCAGCATATCTTTATCCTTCATTGTCTCCTCAAGATTCACGGTAAAAATCATATCCTCAGGCAGTTTAACTCCCGGTAATTTATCTTTATGCTCTCTTTCTTTCTGAAGCATTGTAATTTCATCTTCCAATGCAGACCAAACCGTAACCTCACTACCGTTATTATATAATAACTTCGCCAGTGCAATTCCCCAACTACCGGCACCAATTATACCAACCTTTGCCATATTTGTAATCCTTTCATATACGGTATTTTTATTCTCCTGAAATCTTTTCTTTCAGTTTTTTACCTCTTCGGCCTCTTCTTTTATTTCCTTAACAACTGCTTCTTCCTTCATTTTTTCCGCAACTTCTTTTACCGCTTCTTCATCCGCTGTATAGGCATCCGCAGATTCAGTGTTTTCAGCCTTATCCTTAGAATGCATTTCGCCAAGTTCGCCGTCTTTCTTACTCTTTTTCAGATAAGTCTTACGCTCCTCACCCTTTATCAGACGTTTAATATTTGCCCGATGCTGAAACAATGCAAGCGCAGTTAAAAGACCGGCAATAATGTAAAGTTCAATCAGCATAGGCTGGGTCATTCCAAGAAGTCCACTCTGTCCAAAAAGTATCAGCTGGATAAAAAATCCCAAATACAGGAAAATTGATGCCAAAGATACGTAATGTGTTAAGAAAAAGATTCCGAAGAAAATAACCACGGAAGCAGGAATAATGCCCCAATAGAAGGATAAAATCATTGCTCCCGAGCATGCAATTCCTTTTCCGCCCTTAAACTTCATATAAAAAGGGTAATCATGTCCCAGAATAACACCTGCACCGGTATAAATTCTTAAAAGATAATCCATATCAGGGAAGAACCAGTGAAAAATCAACCAAGTCAACGCAATCGCCAAAAAGGTTTTCATCATATCTCCTAATAAAACAATGGCTCCTGCTTTTCTTCCCAGAACTCTTAATGTATTTGTCGTGCCTGCATTACCGCTTCCGTGTTCTCTTACGTCAATTCCTCTCGCCTTACCGTAAAGATACGAGGTGGAAATAGAACCCAGACCATAACCAAGTAACAGACACAATATTCTTGCAAGAAACGTCATTATGAATTTTCCTTCCTTTCCCTAATAATGAAATGCAACGGTGTTCCCCTAAATCCGAATGCATCACGAATTCTGTTTTCAATATATCTTGTGTATGAAAAATGCATCAATTCCTTATCATTTACGAAAATAACAAAGGTAGGCGGTTTTACCGAAACCTGTGTAATATAAAACAACTTTAACCTCTTACCCTTGTCCGTGGGCGGTTGTTGCATTGCAACTGCTTCCATCATGATTTCATTTAACACACCGGTTGCCACCCTAAGTGCATGGTTTTCCATAACCAAATCAATCATTTCATAAAGTTTCGGCAAACGCTGTCCGGTCTTTGCCGAAATAAACATAATTTCTGCATAAGGCATAAATGCCAGCATATCACGGATTTCTGCCGTGAATTTATTAGTGGTTTTATCATCTTTCTCAATTGCATCCCACTTATTCACCGCAATAATGATTCCCTTACCGCGTTCATGTGCAATTCCGGCAATCTTAGTATCCTGATCCGTCACGCCTTCGGTTGCATCAATAACAAGAACCACCACATCAGCACGTTCCACTGCACTGACAGTCCGCACAATCATGAAATGTTCCAGTTCTTCTTTGATTTTATTTTTGCGACGCACACCTGCGGTATCAATTAATACATATTCCTTACCGTTGTACGTAACTTCCGTATCCACCGCATCCCTTGTGGTTCCCGCAATATCGGAAACAATTACACGGTTCTCGCCTACCAGCTTATTAATAATGGATGATTTACCAACATTCGGTTTGCCGACAATGGCAATCTTAGGTCTCTCGTCTTCTTCCTCAGTAAATGCTTCCTCCGGAATGTGCTCCATAACCTTATCCAGCATATCACCAATGCCCAGTCTGTTTGCAGCAGAAACCGGAATCGGGTCTCCGATTCCCAAGTTATAAAATTCATAAACATCTGCCATATACTTATCAAAGCTATCCACCTTATTTACAACAAGTAAAACCGGTTTTTTACTTCTTCTAAGCATATCTGCCACCTTGGCATCCGCATCTACAAGTCCCTGCTTCACATCCACCAAAAACAGGATAACATCCGCTGTCATAATGGCAATTTCAGCCTGCTCACGCATTTGGGATAAAATAATGTCCTTGCTGTCAGGCTCAATACCTCCGGTATCAATCAGTGTAAAATTTTTATCCAACCAGGTTACATCCGCATAGATTCTGTCACGGGTAATACCGGGAGTATCTTTTACAATAGAAATTCTCTCTCCTGCAAGAACATTAAACAACGTAGATTTACCCACGTTGGGACGTCCCACAACAGCAACTATGGGTTTCTTTTTCTTCTTAGCCATACTAACCTTTCTTTCTATAATTTTATCGCCCAAAATTCTATCGACAATAAAATCTCACTACTTTATATAAAATATACCTTATTCCCATTCCAATCCGAGCACTTTGAATAAAAATGCCCGACCGCTTGATTTTACAATATCTGTTTTTACTTGTAAAGCATTTTCCACCGCAGAAACGGTTACATCATCAAGAAAAACGTCCTCATTGCATTTTAACATATTTTCCGGAAGTAACAAGACATCTCCCAAATCTTTTTCTTTTAACCGGGCAATTAAGTCTCCACCGGTAATCAGTCCCGATACCGTAATCTGTTCGCCAAAAAAATCATTGCGAATCGGATAACAATTTACCTGTATCTGCGGAAATTCGTCCATAATTCTTTCGGAAAGATGATGTATAAGTTCAAAGGCAGATTTTCCGGTAGCAAGACTAACCCTACGTTTATTTATGTGTAGCTCTTTCTTCTTTTTATGCTCCTTAAGATAAGTCATTGCCTCTTCAAACTCGTTCTCAAATAAACGTAACATACCTACTCCGTTTTCAAGCTGCAGATATCCGTCATAGTTCTCTTCTGCCGGAATTTCTTCTTCTGCAAGCAAATACCACTCATCAGAAGCATGTACGAAATGTGTGCCGAATGTATGCATACAATGAGCCTGCCAGCCATGAATCTGTGCTAAAACGGCTTTTGCATCTTCTTTCGTAAAAGGCTCCAACGGATAAAGACCTTCACGATGTTTTGAAAGTCCTACAGGTACCACAGATACGCTTTCCAAAAGCGGAATGTACTTTATTAACTGTTCAATGGAATAATCCAATTCTTTTTTATCATTGATATTTTTACAAAGCACAATCTGTCCGTTCATGGTAATGCCCGCTTCAAACAGCTTATCCGCTTTCTTTAATGCCTCTCCCGCAAAACGGTTATTTAACATTTTACAGCGCAACTCGGGATTCATGGTCTGGAAAGAAATATTAATCGGCTCCAGATGATAACGGATAATGCGTTCCAAATCTTTTTCTGACATATTGGTTAATGTCACATAGTTCCCCTGAAGAAAAGATAATCTCGCATCATCATCCTTAAAATATAAGGTATCACGCATTCCCGATGGCATTTGGTCTATAAAACAGAAAATACATTTATTGGAACAGGAACGATAGTCATCCATAAAAGCATTCTCAAATTCAATGCCCAAATCCTCGTCAAAATCCTTCTCGATTTCAACTTCTACCTCTTCTCCCTGCTTCGAAAGAACCGTAATTACCAGTTCTTCTTCCTGTACCATATAACGGTAATCCAGAATGTCAAGAATTTCTTCTCCGTTTATTTTTAAAATCGCATCCCCCGGTTCCATACCGCATTCTTCTGCAATACTTCCGGTCTGAATTTCTTTGATAACATGCACATGTTTTTTCATCGTATCATAAACAATCCTTTAATATATTTACTACATCTTTTATACACAATACTCCATTAAAAAATTATATTTTAACAGGATAAAAGTGTCAACCATGATACTCTAAAATTTATTTCCCAATCTTGACGTAAAATGTCCGCAATGTTATAAATGAAATAGCGTCTTTATAACGTATGGTATATTTTATATATACAAAAACGCATATTGTACAAAACGAGAAAGGATTTATCACATGCCTAATTTACTTGAATTGGAAAATGCCATGCCGGTGGCTCCCTTAAAAATCATTGCTCTTCCCGGTGCTAAACAGCTTGGTGAGCGAATCAATGAATATTTGGTTGCTTTTCGTAAAGAAATAAACAACGTACACAAAAGTGACCCTGCATTTCAGGGCTATATTGAAGATAACTACCTTGTAAAATATCAGACTCCCCGTTTCGGAAGCGGTGAAGGTAAAGGTGAATTACTGGAATCCATCCGCGGCAAGGATCTTTATCTCCTTGTGGATGTCTGCAACCACAGCCTTACTTACAGAATGCACGGCTATGTCAATCATATGTCTCCTGACGACCATTATCAGGACTTAAAACGTATCATTGCCGCCGCAACCGGTAAAGCACACCGAATCAATGTTATTATGCCCTTTATGTATGAAGGCAGACAACATAAAAGAAGCGGTCGCGAGTCTTTAGACTGTGCATATGCATTGGAAGAATTAAGTGAAATGGGCGTTAGCAATTTTATTACCTTTGATGCCCACGATCCCAGAGTACAGAATTCTACTCCGCTCTGCGGCTTTGATAATTTTACTCCGAATTACCAGTTTGCAAGAACACTTCTCAGCAACGAAGATAATTTAATTATTGACAAAGAACACACCATCGTCATCAGCCCTGATGAAGGAGCTTTGGACAGAGCCATTTACTTCGCAACCGTTCTCGGTGTGGATACCGGTATGTTTTATAAGCGTCGCGACTATACCAGAATTGTAAACGGTAAAAATCCTATTGTTGCCCATGAATTCTTAGGCGACAGTGTTGACGGCAAGGATGTAATCATCATTGACGATATGATTTCTTCCGGCGACAGTATGCTGGATACTTCTCGCCAGTTAAAAGAAATGAATGCAAGACGCGTATTCATCTGCTGTACCTTTGGTTTATTTACCAATGGATTGGAAGCTTTCGATAAGGCTTACGAAAAGGGATATTTCGATAAGGTAATTACCACGAACCTTACTTATACTCTTCCCGAACTTTTACAGCGTCCTTACTACTTACAAGCAGATATGAGTAAGTTTACCGCTTCCATCATTGATTTTATGAATCATGATACTTCACTGACTCATACCTTAACTCCTACGGATAAGATACATGAAATCGTGAAGCTGTACAATGCCAGAAAAGAAGATATTGAATTCTAAAAATAATAAAAATAAATGAACAAGCCCTCGATTCATACAAATCAAGGGCTTTTGTTTATGTGTAGTTATGCATTATTTGTATATGTTATGATAATTTTCCGCCGACAGTGCCGGAACCAAGCTTAATTGATTCTATCGCATATGTAATATTATTTACCAACCCAATCACGGTAACGATTATAATGGGTAAAATTCCGATTTCAAGAAACATACTACCTAATACAAATATAACCATAAGTGTAATTAATGTATTATTCACCGTTCTAAATGCTTTATAAGATGCAATACCAATCTGCATACGTTCTGCTTCATCACAACTTTGATACCATACCTTGTCGAATTTCATGTCGTAAACACTACCCTTTTTCTCGGGATTCATAAGTTTCGTAAGGTTAACGCAGGATTTCTGGATTGCAAGACAGATAAACAATGTAGCCGTAAATACTATAAGGTCAATCATTCTCATATAAATATGAATCCAATTCGGTGATACCTCTTCTACAAAAGCCATTGCTGCATAAAAAGCAAAACCAAAGAATGCAAAATTAATAAAATAAGTCACATTCGTCAATAAAACACTTATGGAAAGCTTTCTATCCACAATCTCATATTTCTCATCCTCATCCATTTCACTTTTCCACAGTTTCTTTGCCTTACTTAAAAATGCAAAAGAAATCAATATAAAAGTTACATCCAAAATAATCAAAAGAAAGGAAGCAGGAACTGCAAAATCTCTCTGCAACTGATTCCAGAATTCCACAAAAGTCATTCCTGACTTTTCCATAGAAGTCACTAATCCCACGCCGATTGCACCAAGAATACCGCCCAAAAATCCGGAAGCCACTAAAATCAAAGCAAACAGACCGACTTTATTATTATCTTCCTTTCGAATCTCTTCTTTACGGGTAGCCGTTTCATCTTTTATGATATCTTCTTTACCGGCAACATCCGTACACACATCATCATTTATTGTTTCAACGTTAAAATTTTCGTTATCCATTTTTATAAACAATCCTTTCAAAAGATATTATCTTATATCTCTTTAATACTTTTTTAATTCCTTTTACACTTTAATCATTTCAGTCTTCTTCGTACTGAAATGCCTCTTCCACCGTCACATCAAAGACTTTGGCTATTTTAATTGCCAGCGTGACTGAAGGGGAATAATCCCCTCTCTCAATCAGGCTTATAGTTTGACGGCTGGCCCCTACCAGTTTTCCTAACTCCTGCTGGTTTATATTCTTTCGGGCCCGCAGTTCTTTTAATTTATTATATAATGGCATATTTGCCACCCCCTATTTATACTACATATTTGCCATTAATATCATGCTTGCATAATATTGAATGAACAGGAACAGACAAAAGCACCAGAACAGAATCATGCCCCATGAAAATACACCCTTACCAAACTGTGTGCTCTTTGAAATACCGTAAGGATTCGGGTTCAAACGGAATTTTTTAAGAAATACAAAGAATAAAATAATTCCGGTTAATGCAAGAATTCCAAGAAATTCCATCCACCCAAGGAATATAGTCATAACACCAAGAGCTTCCATTGTTGCAGGATCCCCTGCCATAACATTATTCATATAGTTCGGATCTAATAAAAGTTCATATTTTTCCAGATACATCTGTACTAAATAAAGATTAATAACCGATGTGGTTAAGTTAATTGTCATATGCAATGCAATTGTATACCAGACCTTACCGGTTTTTACATAAATAAATGCCCAAAACAAACCAAGACCGGTTGCAAAAAATACCTGTGCGAAGTTACCATGGAACATACCAAACATAATTCCGGACAACATTACCGCAAGAAATTCACCATATTTTACCACACGGTCAATCAAGAGTTTACGGAATATCAACTCTTCAAAAATCGGAGCAAGTATGCCGACAGTTAAAATTCTCCAGAACGGATTGGATTCCAACATTAAATTAGCAAGCGCATTTGTATCGTCTGCATTTACACCAAACGGTAAAGTTAAAGCGAAATTAAAGGCTGAACCGATTATACTACCAACACCACAGATTCCTGCACCAATCAGTACACAAAGAACCCATTTCCAGAATCCCATTTTCTTCTTTTCAATCTTTGTTGCCGGCATCTTAAATGTCAAAAGCAAAAGCAACGGATATCCCAATGCGTACATCGGTAAAATAATCTGCATAAACTGCGCCCATGATTTATCATGCATACTTTCAGGTAACACTGCTCCATATACAATCTGAAGAATTGTTACTGCCACACCAAATACTGCATATTTCCATCCGATTTTAGCTGCAGTTTTCTTCATTTCTTTTAACCCTTCCGCATTGTCAGGGCCTGCATTCTGCATGTTTTCAGCTATCACTTCATTCATAACCATATTCTCTTCCATCGTCGTGTCTCCTCTCACACTTTTTATTTATATCTGAATTACCGTTATGTATTACAGTAACTTAGATCCTTCTAAAACTACTAAACACCGCCAAAAGCAACTCTTTTCCTTATACCCAAATAAAATTGACAGCTTTCTTTTGCACTTTGACATCTTTTGTTTGCATTTTGACAACTTTCATTGTCAAATACAATATAGCATTGACAAATAAAGTTGTCAATACCTCTTTATAAAAAATGACAAAAAAAGTTGTCACACTAATTTAAGGCATAAAAAATGCAGAAGTACTCTCATACTCCTGCATTCTAATACGTTTTATTCCATTTGTTTACACAATGCAATATATCGTTACAACAATTCAATATACATCATCACTAAACAAGAATCTTACAGAAATTTTTCTTACCGCGTCTTACAATAAATTCGCCGGCACCGATTTCTTCTTTAGTGTAAACCTTCTTTATATCGGTAATCTTTTCATCATTAACAGCTACACCGCCCTGTTCAATGGCACGACGGCCTTCGCTTCTGGTAGGAACAAGCTTCGCACTTGCAAGAATACCAATCAAGTCGATGCTACCGTCTCTGTAGTCTTCTTCCTGTAAAGTGTAGGTAGGCATATTAGCATTGTTTCCGCCACCGCCGAACAATGCCTTAGAAGCTTCCTGCGCTTTCTGCGCTTCTTCTTCACCATGAATCATCTTGGTTAATTCAAAAGCAAGGATTTCCTTGGCAGTATTTAACTGGCTGCCTTCCCAGTCACTCATTTTATCGATTTCTTCCAAAGGAAGGAAGGTAAGCATACGGATACACTTTAATACATCCGCATCGCCGATATTTCTCCAATACTGGTAGAATTCAAAAGGTGTGGTCTTGTTTGCATCTAACCAAACAGCACCCTTCTCTGTTTTACCCATTTTCTTACCTTCTGAGTTAAGAAGCAAGGTAATGGTCATGGCGTATGCATCCTTGCCAAGTTTACGGCGAATGAGTTCTGTACCGCCAAGCATATTGCTCCACTGGTCATCACCACCGAACTGCATGTTACAGCCGTACTTCTCGTAAAGCATGAGGAAGTCATAACTCTGCATAATCATATAGTTAAACTCAAGGAAACTTAAGCCTTTTTCCATTCTCTGCTTATAGCATTCTGCAGTAAGCATTCTGTTTACAGAAAAATGAGGACCTATTTCTCTTAAAAACTCTCCATAGTTCATATCAAGTAACCAGTCTGCATTGTTTACCATTAACGCCTTGCCTTCAGAAAAATCAATGAATTTACTCATCTGCTCCTTGAAACAGTCGCAGTTGTGCTGAATGGTTTCCTTTGTCATCATTTTACGCATATCCGACTTACCTGAAGGATCTCCAATCATACCGGTACCGCCACCAATTAAGGCAATCGGCTTATTTCCTGCCATCTGAAGACGCTTCATTAAGCAAAGTGCCATAAAATGACCAACATGAAGACTGTCTGCAGTAGGATCAAAACCGATATAAAAGGTTGCTTTACCGTTATTGATTAACTCCTTAATTTCTTCTTCGTCTGTCAACTGGGCAAGCAGACCTCTCGCCTGCAACTCGTCATAAATTGTCATTTTACTATTCTCCGTTTCTTTTTGTATATTTTATCTTTGTCAAATCATCGCTCACATTGATTTGGTTTTCTTCCCTATTCCGCAAAAACCGGAACGCTGTCCACTATTATAAAATTCATTATTCCATTTGTCAATTATACATATAACATAACGAAAATCATTCTCCCCCGGCACTTATGTTTTCATCAGGCAACAAAGCCTCCTTCGTATATCGGTTTGATGCATTCCATAATATCCACTCCGAATATCCGGCATCATAAACTGCCTGAATCTGCGCCCTTACTTCCTCAGCACCATAAGCCTGATAAGGCTTAATCCAACTTGCCGTAAAATCTTGCAACCAGGGTCTTACCACAGGTTTCTCTGTCTCCGGTAAAGCAGATAACTTACTTTCCGATGCGGTCAGGGCCCCCGTTATCATTTCATAGGGTGCACTGTTTGGATATTGTTGGTTATATACACCTGATGCATAATGCGAGGGGTAAATCATAGGGCAAATCACATCCAAATTGCTGCTAATGGCTGCATAATCCTGCCCGACCACACTGCTGTCATATTCATTATCAATAACAGTACCAAATACATCTGCAGATACAATTACACCCAATGGTGCTAATTTATCATGCGCATACTCTGTAAACTGTGTTATAATTTCCGTTTTGGAAACTGAGGAAGAATCTTCTCCATAACTGACTTCGCCTGCTTTTATCTCTGTGGAGAAACGTACATAATCAAACTGGATCTCGTCAAATCCATCTGCTGCTGCACATCCTGCGACTTCCACAAGATAGTCCCAGACTTCCCTTTTATACGGGTTTACCCAGGCAAGACCACTGCTGTCATAATAAACCGAACCATTACTCCGCTTTACACTCCACTCAGGTTTTACTTCTGCCAGATGAGGGTCGCGGAATGCTACAACTCTAGCAATCACATATATCCCCTTTTCATGCAAGGTCTCTACCAATGCCGGCATATCTTTTACATATTTGACAGTGGCACCCAACGCTTCCACGGTTTCGCTATCCATCGAATATGTGATGTAACCATCATCATTTTTCACATCAATAACGACTGCATTCAGTTCCGTTTCTTCAACCAACTGAATAATTTCCTCCATTCTTGCATGTCCCGCAACAGGACCGGTAACATAAATTCCTTTTACCGCCGGCGGTGCTTCCTTGGAAACAGCAAGCATCTTTCCTTCCTCTGTTACGAGAGCGGATAAATAATTTTTTAATTCATCTTCCTGCACCGGCAATTGACTGAGCACTTCCTTCAACTCTTCTCCGTCGCTGCCTGTCAAATTTTCGTTAAAAACAATCTCACCATAAAACAATTCTGTTTCCGAAGCCGGTCCAAATACCTCTTTTCCCTCTGTCTGACTATGGTATCCAAACAGGAAACAAGCCAGAAACAGGATAAAAACCACCACAAGTATGGGAAGAATTTTTCCCCAACGTAATTTCCTTCTTTTTTTATGTTTTTCCATTTATATCATCTCAATTCTTTTTACATTATGCAGTGAAATCAACAATATGCAAAAGCATTCCGATACCATTGAATCTTCGTTCCGCAAATAGAAATCACATCAAACCGCATTGGCATAAACTCACCAATTCCGTGTTTCATGCGATAATAATCCGAAACCCTGCAGATTGTGTGACGTTTCTTGTAAGAAACGGCTTCTACCGGGTTCCCTTTTCTTTCATCCTTACGGTATTTTACTTCAAAAAATACAAGATAATCCCCATCATAGCCGATAATATCAATTTCTCCGAACCGGTTACGAAAATTACGCGCAATAATTTTCACCCCCTGCTCTTCCAGATACTTCACTGCCATGGATTCATATTCTGTACCGGTCTGTCTTTTGTTAATACTATTTCCTCCTCTGATCCAGTTCTTTCTGGCGAATCTTATCCATTGCATCCACAAAAACAAGAATTTCAGCAACTACTTCATATAACTCAGGCGGAATCATTTCACCGATTTCCAAACGTGATAAGGTATCTGCCAATTTATCATCACGATGAAGCGGAACCTTTGCCTCTTTTGCCTTCTCAATGATACGTTCTGCCAGTGCTCCCTGTCCGGAAGCAATGACTTTCGGCGCATCCTCACTGGGATTATATTCCAGGGCAATGGCTTGTTTTCTTTTTTCCTTTTTATTCTGCATAAATGCCTCCTTACGCCCTGACATCAAAGCGATAAATGCCAATGGCAGTACCGCTTCCCGCATCCGCTGAAGATTTTACCTTACCAACCGGTAATATATCTTCTTTTAATGAAGATGGTACATCTCTCACCTTCATTTCAGAGGTTAAATGATATCCTCTCCGTTCCAATCGTTCGCTTAACATATCCATATGCTCTGCAATAAAATCCAATGTTTCTTCATTTTCCAGGCAAAATTCCGTGCTTACATTTTTATCCTGCATTTTGACAAATACGTCCGTATGTCCAAGATACTGCATATCAAGATGCAAAGCTGCACTTACCGTATCTTTACCTGCAGCAAGACTTCTTTTATCTGCATAAACATACAAATCACCGGTGGCCGACTGACCGTTCATCTTTAATGGTAACTGTACATAAGGCATAAATTGGTTTAACTGGTTTAAAAAATCCACATTTTCCTGAAATTGTTGCAAACTCTGCATAAGCCCGGAAGATTCTGACAGTGACTGTGCCATGGAACTGATAATCGAATTTACCTGAGTATTTAATCGGTTATAAAATTCGGTTACATTTTTTCCGCTTTCCACTTCAGAAGGCTTTAATAACCACGCTTTCTGCAGCTCCTTCCCCATCAACTTGGTAAATGCCTTATTGTCCCACATTTCCGCCGCAACTCTAACATCCTTGGCGGCCAGTTCCGTCTTTAATGTATCGAACAGTTCATTCAATGGCAGACTACCATCTTTGACCATAGCAACGGTTTCTTTGGAAAAACCATTTTTTTCCAGCATATTTGCCAGTTCTGTATACTCTGTTTTTGTCAATATTCCGGATAATACTTTACTGTCGCCATTAAGGAGCTCCACATTCTCATCATTACCGATACTCATATCTGCATGCTGAGAATTAATCATTGCATTTTCATCACCGGTTGCAGACATATGTACCTGACTCTGCGGATTCATAGCTTCTTCCAACGCCGCCAATGCTTTATTGATGGCACTTTGGGCTGATGTATCTGCTGTTACATCCTGCCGGTTCTCTCCTGCAACAATTTCTTGTTCAACCGTTCCGGCTGTATATTCACCCTCTATCGGTAACTGTCCTTCCGCAATCTTGCCGGCGATTCCCTCCATTACCGTTCCCTGTTCCTCTCCTAATGCCGGAATCATGGTTTCCGGAACCTCTGCCATAACGCCGGCTTCATGTTCTGCCAATAACCCAAATAATTCCTGCGTAACTGACATAACCTGTGAAATTTCCCCGTTTGCCGCCATTTGCTTTAGTTCTGCCGGCAATTCATGAATCAATTCATTTATGGTACTTGCCACACGTTCTTCATAATTTACCAATGCCTGAAACTGCTCCACATTCTGGGGTGTTGTTTCCATTCCTATTTTATGCATATGTAAAAGAAGCGACTGCTCTGTGTCCGGAAACTGCACGATATCGTGATATACGCTTTGTAAAGACTGCTTATCTATGGACATACCTTCCTGCATCAAACCGGCAATCATCTGTAATGACTGATTATTTTGCGGAATTCCTGCCGCTTGTAACGCATTCTGCGCAAGCTGCTCCTGGGCAAGATTGGTAAAAAGTGCCCGTAATGCAATTTGTCCGTCACTGTTACCGCTGACCTCAAACATCATCTTCTGTCCTACGGCAATTCCCATACTTCGCTCCAGCTTGGCGCTTACCATTGCATTTTCATCTATTTTTATCTCAACCTCATTACCATTTACGGCTACTACTTCCCCTTGCAATGTTTCGCCCGGCGTCATGCTTTTTAATGCCGTCATCCCTTTATCAAGCTGTGCCTGGACAGTATTGGAAACGCCGGAAGTATCCTGAACTGCCGCCGTCTGATTACCAGTGCCGTATGAAATTAGATTGGATAAACTAAACCCCATCTTTTACCTCATTAAATAAAATTACCAATAAAACTTCTTCTGTGAATCGGTGTAGGTCCCTGCTCTTTTAATCCATCGATATGCTTCTGGGTACCATATCCCTTGTTGGATGCAAAATCATAACCGGGATACTCTTTATCATACTCTACCATCATACGGTCTCTTGTCACTTTTGCAACAATACTTGCCGCCGCAATGGAAACGCTTTTTGCATCACCTTTTATAATGGGAACCTGTCTGATATCCACACCGGGAATTGTTACCGCATCATTTAATAACACATCCGGTTTCACGTTTAACGCGGCAATGGCCTCACGCATTGCCTCATATGTTGCCTGTAAAATATTGATTTCATCAATCCGTCCGGCATCACGCATTCCAATACCTACCGCAACCGCTTCCTTCATAATAACATCATAAAGCTCCTCTCTCTTTTTTTCGGAGAGTTTCTTGGAATCATTTAGATATAAAATATTGGAATTTGCAGGTAAAATCACTGCGCATGCTACAACCGGACCTGCAAACGGACCTCTTCCGACTTCATCAATTCCGCAGACATAACCAAATTTCTCATATTCGTATTCATATTTTTTAAGCTGCTCCGTACGCTCTATTTCTTTTTCCAACGCATTTATGGATTTCTGTGCACGGTTTATCAATGCAGTTACTCCGCTACGGTTATCTTTTTTATATTCATCGATAAACTGCTGTAATTCTTCCTTTGTCTTTGCCTTACCTAAAGCTTCTTTTATGGTTGAAATACTTATTTCCATATTCCATTCCCTGCTTTCTTTCATTTCAATATTCAAATTTAATCATGTTTTATAAATCCGATTTGATTAAAAGGATAAATTCTTAACCACGCTCTTCCGATAATTTCCTCGCGTTTAATACTGCCTACCATATAATCACGGCTGTCGCTGGAGTTATTGCGATTGTCTCCCAATACAAAGTATTCATCTTCCATCAGGGTAATTTCGTTTTCGGCACGTCCCGGATTAAGAATAACTTCCTTTCCGAAATCTTCCTCCAAAATTTCACCATTAATATATATATTGCCTTCATCATCTATGTAAACAGTTTCTCCCGGCAAACCTATAATACGCTTCACATAATACATTTTTGTATCATAATGAAAAGGAAAAACAATTACATCAAAACGTTCCGGGTCGCGAAAGCGGTATGAAATTTTATCAACAATTAAGTTATCACCATCATAAAGGGTTTCTTCCATGCTTTCCCCATCTACCACTGTCCGTTGCCCAATAAAAGTAACAACCAACAGTGAAATGACAAGTACAATTAACAAATAAATACTTGTTTCCAGTGCTTCTTTTAAAAACTTTTTCATTCTTCCGGTCTCTCCAAAGTAATTTTTCCTAATCTTCCTGCGCGGAAATCATCCATCAATAAATTAGCAGCTTTTCGGATATCAAGTTCCTCTCCCTTTAAAAAGCACTTACGCGCTCTGGCAATTTCATGCAATATTGCAATATTATCCCCTGTTTCTTCAACCCCATAACGGTTCGCAAGCAATCCCGGATAATACTGCTTCAACATATCAATTAAGGCAACTGCAAGTTCATCCATCTGTAAAACTTCATCGTTAATAGAGCCAATTAACGCAAGATACAAACCAATCTTCTGGTCTTCAAACTTCGGCCACAAAATTCCCGGTGTATCCAAAAGCTCCAATGTTTTATTCATTCGAATCCATTGTTTTCCCTTGGTAACTCCGGGCTTATTACCTGTTTTGGTACATGCTTTTCCTGCAAAAGAATTGATAAAAGTAGATTTCCCCACATTGGGAATACCTACAACCATGGCGCGGACGGGACGGTTTAAAATCCCTCTTTTTCGGTCACGCTCAATCTTTTCCTTACATACTTCCTGCACTGTTTTTTCAATCTGCTTAATACCGCTTCCCCGTTGAGAATTCACTTCTACTACAAAAAAGCCCTTTTCCTTAAAATAATCCATCCACAGTGCATTACACTTAGGATCCGCCAAATCCGATTTGTTTAAAAGTATCAACCGGAACTTATTTTTTCCAAGCTCATCAATGTCCGGATTACGACTCGCAAGAGGTGTCCTTGCATCCACCAGCTCAATAATCAAATCTATTAATTTAATATTCTCCTGCATCATACGCTTTGCCTTCGTCATATGACCGGGATACCATTGTACTACCATAAATGTTCCTCTTTCTATTTTACCCTTGTTCTTTTTAATGAATAAATCCGATACCTACATCTTCCTTAGCAAGACAAAACCATGCCCGACCCACAATGTAGTCCCGATGTACGGCACCAATATTTCCCGAACGGCTGTCCTCACTGTTATTCCTGTTATCTCCCAATACAAAAAACTCATCTTCGCCCAGCAGATATGGGGTCTCTGCCAAGCCTTCTGTTTCGATTTTATCATAGGTAAAGTCTTCCAACACTATACCATCAATGTAAATCCTTCCGTCACAAATCTGCACGGTTTCTCCCGGCAATCCAATGACCCTTTTCACATAATAGTGGGCATTTTCATTACCGTTAGGCTGAAAAACAATTACATCACCTCTGTCCGGTGCAAAAATCAGATAAGATAATTTATTAATAAAAATTTCCTGACCGTTGTAAAGCGTAGGTTCCATGGAAACACCAATCATACTTGTGCGCATGCCTAATATCAGCACCAAAACAAAAGCCGCAAAAGAAACGGCAAACATCCAGAATAAATAACTGAAAATTTCTTTCCATGTTCCGGGTTTCATCTTCTTTTCTTTTTCATAAAAGGATAGACCTTTTCTTCTTCGTTTCGGTGCCATGACATACTCCAACATTTAAACACAATAATACTCATATAGTATACCGCAAAATCAAACAATCTACAAGTCACGATACTCTTAACTATATGTTGAAAAAATGAAATATCTTTGCCCGTTGTATATTAACGTATTAAAAAAAGAGCAGTCTCTCTACGGAAACTGCTCTGAAAAGTCATATTATCTGATTTTTTCTTTAACTTTAGCCTTCTTACCAACGCGTTCTCTTAAGTAGTTCAATTTAGCTCTTCTTACCTTACCTTCACGAACCACTTCAACCTTTTCTACGTTAGGTGAGTGCATAGGCCATGTCTTTTCAACACCAACACCGTTAGAGAACTTTCTAACTGTGAAAGTCTGACGGTTGCTACCGCCCTGAATCTTTAATACAGTACCTTCGAAAACCTGAATTCTTTCGCGGTTACCTTCCTTGATTTTACCGTGTACTCTTACGGTATCACCAACGTTGAATGCAGGAACTTCAGCCTTTAACTGCGCCTGCTCGATTTCTTTAATAATTTCGCTCATTTTATAAGCCTCCTTCTTTTCATCGGACGTTCTTGATACCGAAATTGGTAGCAGCGGACCATCTCTTTACTTCGCAACAGATATAATCTAACATAAAAATATACTAATTGCAAGCTTTTTTTAATAAGTTTTAGTATTCGTAAGACTTGCTAGTTGAATACAAACAAAAATGAGTATATTTGCCTATATGCATATTGCATAAAACCGTCAACAAATTTTAAAAACAAAAAAGCATCAAAACCTTTCGATTTTAATACTTCTTTAGGGTTGGGCTATTCTTTTAGAATAACACCTCGTAGGGGAATCGAACCCCTGTTTCCGCCGTGAGAGGGCGGCGTCTTAACCGCTTGACCAACGAGGCATTTATCACTGCCTGTTTTTCACAGGCAATGATTATTTTATTATAATATGTTGAAAAATGCAAGTACTTTTTCTATTTTTCTTTTATAACCGTAACTGTTCCTTTTGCTTCATCATAAAATCGAACCTATACAGCTTTATCAATACTTACTCAACCAATCAAACAAAGTCAAATAGACTCATCTGATTACTTTCCGGCAAATCTCCAAGCAGTCCAAGGTTGGCCATGGTCTCTACCACTGTTTTTGATACTTTGGAGCGCTCCCTAAAATCATCTCTTGAAAGGAAGGGGCCATCTTTTACTGCTTCTACAATACCTTCCGCTGCTTTTTCCGCAAGGCCTTCAATACTTACCAGTGCCGGCATGATTTTCCCGTCAATAATCCGGAAGTTTCTTGGATGTGCGCGAAAAATATCCAAAGGCAAGAATTCAAATCCTCTTGCATACATTTCCTGCACAATACGCATGTCCTTAATGGCATCCACTTCCTTAGGTGACAATGTATTTTCGCGGGAACGGTAATCTTCCAACACCTGTTCAAGATGCTTCTGTCCCTGACACATAATTTCGTAGGAAAACGCCGACGCTCGGATACTAAAATACGCCGAGTAATATGCCAACGGATAATTTACTTTACAGTATGCTATTCGCCAAGCCATCATAACATAAGCCGCCGCATGAGCCTTCGGGAACATGTATTTAATCTTTTTACAGGACCAGATGTACCAGTCAGGCACATCATGGGCAACCATCTGTTCTTCCCACTCAGGAGTAAGACCTTTACCCTTACGGACACTTTCCATGATTTTAAAAGACATACCGGCATCCACGCCTTTACCGATTAAGTACACCATAATATCGTCTCGGGTACAAATCGCCGTGGAAATGGTAGCCTTTCCTTCCATAATCAGGGTCTGTGCATTACCCAACCATACATCAGTACCATGAGACAAACCTGCAATACGCACCAAATCCGAAAAACTGGTGGGATGGGTATCAATCAACATCTGCATAGCAAAATCGGTGCCAAATTCAGGTATACCAAGAGACCCAAGTTTACAGCCACCAATCTGCTCAGGCGTAATCCCCAATGCTTCCGTGCTTTGGAACAATGACATAACCTGTGGATCATCCAAAGGAATGGTTAAAGGGTCCATACCTGTCAAATCCTGAAGCATACGAATCATGGTAGGATCGTCATGCCCGAGAATATCAAGTTTTAAAAGGTTATGGTCAATAGAGTGATAATCAAAATGCGTAGTAATAATATCCGTTGTCATATCGTTGGCAGGGCGTTGTATTGGTGTAAATTCATTGATATCATGACCGATAGGCAATACAATAATACCGCCGGGATGCTGTCCGGTAGTTCTTCGTACATCTACACACCCCTGCACAATACGATTGATTTCAGCAGTACGTTTTTTTATACCACGTTCTTCGTAATATTTCTTTACATAACCAAAAGCGGTTTTTTCTGCCAGGGTACCTATAGTTCCTGCCCTGTAAGTTTGTCCGGCACCAAAGATAACTTCCGTATACTTATGTGCCTTAGACTGATACTCCCCGGAAAAGTTCAAGTCAATATCCGGCTCCTTATCGCCATGGAAACCAAGGAATGTCTCAAAAGGAATATCAAAACCGTCTTTCTTTAATTTAGCTCCGCATACGGGACAATTTTTATCCGGCATATCACACCCGGCTCGACCGGAATATGCTTTTACCTCTTCAGATTCAAAATCCGAATAATGGCATTCACTACAATAATAATGAGGAGATAACGGATTTACTTCCGTAATTCCTGCCATGGTCGCTACAAACGAAGAACCAACAGAACCTCTCGAACCAACCAGATAACCGTCTTCGTTTGACTTCCACACCAGTTTCTGGGCAATAATATACATTACGGCAAAACCGTTGCTGATAATGGAATTTAATTCTCTCTCTAACCGCTTCTCTACGATTTCCGGCAGTTTTTCTCCATATATTTCATGAGCTTTGGTGTAACAAATTTTACGTAAGGTTTCATCACTGTTTTCAATAACAGGAGCACATTTATTCGGGTCAATGGGCGAAACTGTTTCACACATATCCGCAATCAGGTTTGTATTGGTAATAACTACTTCTTCCGCTTTTTCACTTCCCAGATATTCAAATTCAGCCAGCATTTCCTCCGTAGTACGAAGATATAAAGGGGCCTGATCATCCGCATCCGCAAAGCCCTTACCTGCCATAATAATGCGGCGGTAGATTTCGTCCTCAGGGTCCATAAAATGCACGTCACAGGTAGCACATACCGGTTTATTATACTCTTCACCCAAGGCAACAATTTTACGGTTAATCGCAATCAGGTCATCATAGCTGTTAATGTTTTTGAACTTATCGGAACGAAGCATGAACTTATTATTGTCCAGAGGCTGAATTTCCAGGTAATCATAAAAATTAACAATGCGGGCTATTTCTTCCGGCGACTTATCATCCAGCAATGCACGGTACAATTCTCCCGCTTCGCAAGCAGTTCCCAAAATGATACCTTCCCTGTGTTTCATAACAAAACTTTTGGGCAATTTAGGCTGACGGTTAAAATACTTTACATGAGATTCTGATACCATACGGTACAGATTTCTTCTTCCTTCTTCCGTCCTTGCCAGTATAATTGCATGATAAGAAGGTAACTTACGGACAGTTTCCACGCTTGCCGCCGTAAAGTTATTTACCTGCTCCAACGTATGTATATCTTTCTCCTCCAACATCACAATAAACTTTTCAAAAATTTTAGCGGTAGCTTCAGCATCTTCCACTGCACGATGATGATGTTCCAACGAAATGCCAAGTCTTTTTGAAATGGAATCCAAAGTATGCTTACCTAAATCCGTCAATAATGCTCTGGAAATTGCCACGGTATCCGCAGAAGTCAATTCCTGTTCAAGCCCTTGGTGTTTCATATTTTCACGAATAAAACTCATGTCAAAAGAAGCATTGTGTGCTACTAACACGCAACCCTTACAAAAATCCAAAAACTTCGGAAGAATTACTTCAATATCTTCTGCATCTGCCACCATTTCATCATTGATTCCGGTGAGACGTTCAATCTCAAAAGGAATCGCAGTATGGGGATTCACAAAGCTGGAAAAACGGTCACAGATTTTACCGTCAGACACTTTTACCGCGCCAATCTCTATTATTCGGTTCTTAATCGGCGAAAAGCCCGTGGTTTCAATGTCAAAAACAACAAAATCATCCCTTAACTTCTGCCCCAAATCATTTACAACAGTGTCGGTCAAATCATCAACAATATATGCCTCGACACCATAAAGAACTTTAATCCCCTCCAACTTATCCGTAGTATGTTTAGCTTCCGGAAAGGCTTGTACACATCCATGATCGGTAATGGCAATTGCAGGCATTCCCCACTTGTGGGCACGTTTAATCAAATCTTTTGCATAAGAAACACCGTCACTGTCGCTCATCTTCGTATGACAGTGTAACTCCACACGCTTTTTAAATGCCGTATCCATTCTGGTAGTTGTAAAATCTTTGATTTTCTTAATCCCCGCCAAAGAAGAAATCATCAATTCGCCTACATAGTCATCAAATTTGGCAATACCTTTTAATTTTATAAACTCACCGGGTTTTAAAAAGGGAACAACTTCCCCGGCCTGATCCGCCCAACAAAAAATTTTACTGGATATGGTATCAGTAAAATCAGAAACTGCAAAGGTATATAAATACTTATCGTTCCTCAATTCCCTGCCTTCCGCTTCCGTAATTTTACCACGGATGGTAACTTCACCGATTTCATCCGTGATATCTTTTACCGGAATCGCATCATCATCAAAATCTCTTCCGTAAATAACATCCGGAGCATCCGACCTCTTCAAGGGCATACGTTTCTTTTCTTTGGTTTCGCCTTCAGCTTTTTTATCCTTCTCTTTTACCGTCCTGGTCTTTGCCTCTTCGCTGACTTTCTGTACAGGTACACTCTTTTCCTCTTTTATCTGTTCTTTCTTATCTGCCGTACCATAATCTGCAAATTCCATGCCGGCATCTTCATCGTTACCGCCTGCATTGGCCTTTCGGCTGATTTCTTTTACCAGAAGATTAACCTTATGTTCATTCTCCTCTTTAAACTTATCTTCCTTGGCTTCTTTATATGCCATCCGGATTTCTGCTGACAGACCGCAACGGATATTAAAAATACTTTCCAGGCTTTCTTTCAGCTCTTTTTCTTTCTGATGGGCGATTAATGTATCTTCTAATGTTACAATCATGATATTATCATTTTCAAAACGTATATCTGCATCATGGAATAGTCTGAAATCCAGGTTTCCTACTTCCTTAATGCTGAAAATTATACTGTCACGATACGCATCATACACCTTATGTAAGGTATAAGATGAAGGCAGACGGAATCTCTCATATATCTTTACTTCCATACCGGTATATGCCATTTTTTGATTCAAAATAGCTTCCTGCACGGCAAATATATCTTTTCTGTCAATTAATCTCGGACTGGACAAATAGACCCGCAAAAAAGTCTTTTGCGAGTCCGTTGTCAGTTTCTCTACATTTGTATCTTCCATTAACGCACACAAACGTTCATCTAATTTTAAGCCTTCAAATACCTCAAAAAAATTCATTATCACACCAGATTATTTCTCAATCTCCCAGTTATCCAACTCGTACTTTAATGCTGATAAAAGCTGCTCCTCCGGGATTTTCCGAATAATTTCACCTTTTTTAATCAATAAACCTTCACCAATGCCACCGGCAATACCAATATCCGCTTCTTTTGCTTCTCCGGGGCCATTTACCACACATCCCATAACTGCAACTTTGATATCAAGAGGATATCCGGCTACCAAAGTCTCCACCTGATTGGCAAGTCCAATCAAATCAATCTTCGTTCTTCCGCAAGTAGGACAGCTTACCACTTCTATACCGCCTTTACGCAGACCCAGTGTTTTTAAAATTAATTTAGCCGTCTTAATTTCTTCCACAGGATTTCCGGTTAACGATACACGGATGGTATCACCGATACCCTGATATAAAATCACGCCAAGACCCACGGAAGATTTAATGTTTCCGGAAAATACAGTTCCTGATTCGGTAATTCCTACATGTAAAGGATAATCGGTTTTTTCCACTAATAATTCATGCGCCTTAATGCACATCAGCACATCGGACGACTTTATGGATATTACCATATTTTCATAGCCAAGGCTCTCTATCATAGTCACCTTGTCCAAAGCACTTTCAACAATACCCTCTGCGGTAACTCCCTTATATTTTTTTACCAATTCCTTCTCCAAGGAACCACTGTTTACTCCAACACGGATAGGAATATTGCGTGCTTTTGCTACATCTACAACAGCCTTTACCTTTTCCGTACCACCGATATTTCCGGGATTAATCCTTATTTTGTCTGCTCCGTTTTCCATAGCAGCAATTGCCATTTTATAATCAAAATGAATATCTGCAACCAAAGGGATGGAAATCTGCGGCTTAATTTGGGCAATTGCCTGAGCCGCTTCTAAAGTAGGAACCGTACAACGCACGATTTCGCAACCTGCAGCCTCTAACTCTTTGATTTGTGCAACGGTGGCTTCCACATCTTCCGTTCTTGTATTTGTCATGGACTGAATTAAAATAGGATTACCACCGCCAATCACGCGATTCCCTATTTTAATCACTCTTGTATCATTTCTGGTCATAAAATTACTGCTCCTTTAATCTATAAACACTGCTTTATTTTATCATAGAGACATTTATTATTCAATTTACAAAACAAGCATTTTTATCAAATCTACCACCTAATTATTCCCAATGCCAAAAATATTAAGGGGAGAATCCTTGAACCAGTCACTGATTTCATTTAATGTATTTGCTCCTTCATTAATGTTATCAAGCGTTTCTGTTAATTGGTCGATATCCATACCCTCAAGCATATCGTTTAATCCGACAAAATCAATACTGTCCAGAGTATCTTTTATTTCCTGAAAATGGAAGGTCTCCATAATATCGTTAAAATTTTTCAGCGATTCATTCAATGCTTCCATATCAATTTTAGACAATTCTTCAAATACCGGTTGTGCAACTTCCAAAAAGTCATTTACCCGGACGCAAACGATAATCACAAGAATAAGAATCACAATACTAATTACCATAGTAATACATGATATTATCCTGTTAATCATCATCTCTTTTTTTAATTTTGCAACCATAGCATCTGCTGTGTTTTGTTCCATATTTCTCTCTCCTTTTATTAAACAAATGGTGTCCGTTTTTCTTGGCTTTATAGTTTTATTATAGCAATTTCATTAACATTTACAATAAACATTTTTATTTTATAGGCCTTGTGAAACAAACAAGCTGCATTCACATTCTAAAATCCGGTCTTTGTAATTTCCGCAAAGCAAACGTCGGAAACCTTTTTCCCTTCCGCTTTTATTTCTGTTTATGTAATCTAAAAGTTCACAACCGCTTCGAAATCTTTTTTCAGGTTCCGCCTGAACACATCGTTCTATCATCTTCCGTAACGGTTTTGCCACTCCATATTTTTTCAGTACGCGTCCCGGACTTTTTACGTCAAACAAAAAAGGATGTCGGGCCGTCAACAGAAAAATCATTATTCTTCCAAACGAATAAATATCGCTTTCTGTTCCCCCACCCCCCTGTTCCAGTTCCGGTGCGGCGTAACCTCTGGTGGCATAAAAATATTTTTCTTTGCTAAACTGATAAAAAGCACCTCCCAAATCCACCATACGTATTACGCCTTTATCAAAAAGAATATTCCCCGGCTTTAAATCCGTATAGATTACCGGAACGGACTGACTGTGTAAATATTTTAATATTTCTGCAATCTGTTTTCCTATTTCCCATACTTCACGCTCTGTACATTTTCCACGCTTTAATACATACCCATCCAGGGTTTCTCCCTGTATCAATTCCATGACAATACAAATTGCGGTATGATAAAGAAAAACATCATGTAATTGCGGAAGTCCTCTATGATTCAAGTTTCTTAAAAGCCGAATTTCCCTGGTCAGTTTTTGTTGCTCCATAACATTCCCACCCATACATTCACTTTCTTTTGTTTCTAAATAGATTATTTTCATTGCAAATTCTTTTTCAATATGCTCATCCATAACTCTGTATACACATGAAAATGCTCCCTTACCGATTTTTTCTTTTACCATGTATTTATTTTCTAACAACATTCCACTAATATCGCTGTACAATTATCTCGTTCCCCTTTCTGTCTTCCTCTGTTGATAATTTCCTGCAAAACTTTATTCATCCGCATTTCACCTCCTACAACCTGCTTTCTTTCCTTCGTCAATAGTGCGATAATGGCGGGGTTATTTAAACACCGGGCAAAACCGTCACTACATAACAAAAATCTCTCTTTCCTCCTGCATCTTCCGAATTTACTGTAAATTACCGGTTGTTCTCCAACACCTACTGCATACAATAATTCTTTTCTTTTACCAACCTGATCCACAGTTAAAAGCCTTAATTTTTTACATAAATAATAACATCTGCTGTCCCCCACATGAAAAACACCGTATTGTCTGCCAAAAATTACCAATACTGTCACTGTGGTCCCCATTTGAATTTCCTCTTTTTCTGCTTTCTGCTTAAGACATTGGTGGATATCAGACAACTCCCGCTGAAAACTTTTTCTTAAACGCCTCACGCTTTTATGAGAACATAATTTAGGTAAAGCTTTCTCATAAAACCATGTAGTAATTTGTTTGGAAACATAACCGCTGGCATACTCTCCCCGTTGCAAACCTCCTACGCCATCGCAAATAACCCCAAGTGCCGCAGGACCTCTGCCGGTCAAAACAGTTTGTAAAGAGATAGAATCCTGATTTACGGCATAATAATCCCCCTTATCCCAAACATAACCATAACGAAAATGCATAGAATCCCTTCTTTCTTATTTAATTTTATTTTTGATTTTTTGAAATGAAAATTTCATGATGTTCCTCCGGAGCTTAATGCTCCGGAAAAACATAGATTTTAGCCGAATAGTCTTGATACATCATTGAAAAACACCAAAACCATAAGAATCATAAGAAGAATAAAACCAATCATGTGAACAATTGCTTCTGCCTTTTTAGGCACCGGTTTCCTGATAATTGCTTCGATTAGCAGGAAAAGTAATCGGCCGCCATCCAACGCAGGAATCGGCAATAAATTCATTACGCTAAGATTCACACTCAATAACAGCGCAATATTAATCATATTGACTAAAACGGTAAGAAAACCATATTGCTTGGTTTCCTCAATTGTATCACTGATGACACCTGCAACACCAACAGGACCTGCCACATCATCTTTAGTTAATCGACCGCTTACCAACATTTTTAAGCTTTTAAATGTTGTATTCAGCCAGTACCTTACTTCATACCAGCTGTACTCAAATACTTCCAATGCATTACATTCCAAAAGTTCGCCACCGGTAATACCAATGATATAAGAACCATTTTCCTGCACAGGCGTTAAGCTGGTTGTATACCGTTCTCCATCTCTCTCATATTCAAGTTCCCATTCACCACCCGTGTACAACATGGTATTTAACTGGATTTCACGAAAAAAATGAATACTCTCACCATTAATCTTTGTAATCGTATCTCCGGCCTGTAAACCGGATTCATATGCCGGATAACCTTCATGTACTTCAACCACCTTAGGAACAATGGCACCGCAGGTAATGACAATAATCATTGCCAAAAGGTATCCCAGTACAATATTAAAAAGAGGTCCGGCAACCACTGTAGCAATACGAGCCCAAACAGATGCATTCTGAAAAGAACCTTCCTGTGTGGTCTTTGATGCTTCTAACGGATTTTCTTCCCTAAGAAGTTTTGTTTCATCATCTTCTTCATATAAACCATCTTCACCCTCAAATACGCACGCTCCACCAATGGGAAACAGCCTCAATGAGTATTCCGTATCACCTTTTTGAAATTTCACCAATTTCGGTCCCATTCCGATGTAAAATTCCAATACCTTTATTCCGTTGGCTTTCGCTACAATAAAATGACCGAATTCATGGGCAACGACAACAATGCCGAATATCACAACGAAAGCCAAAATCGCCCAAATATTAAAATTCATGTTATTGCTACATTCTCCTTCATCCTTTTAAAAATGCTTTGCAATATAATCATATGCTTCTGCTTCTGTATTCAGAATGTCATCTACAGTGGGGTTAGCAATGTTTTTATGATTCATCATACATGCTTCTATAACCTCAGGAATCTGTAAAAACTTAATCTTTCGTTCTAAAAATAAACTAACCGCTTTCTCGTTTGCAGCATTATAAACGGTAGGCATGCTTCCGCCTGCTGCAGACGCCTCATAAGCTAATTTTAACCCCCGGAAGGTCTCCATATCCGGTTTCTCAAATGTCATGGAACCTAACTCAAAGAAATTAACCTTTTTTCCACCCATAGGACGTCGGTCCGGATAAAATAATGCATACTGAATCGGAAGCTTCATATCCGGTGCTCCCAACTGTGCCATAATTCCTCCATCCACATATTCAACTGCCGAATGAATAATACTCTGGGGATGTACCACTACTTCAATCTTATCCAAGTCCACATCAAATAACCACTTCGCTTCCATTACCTCCAGCCCTTTATTGCAAAGCGTTGCCGAATCAATAGTAATTTTACGGCCCATAGACCAATTGGGATGCTTTAACGCATCTTCCACCTGAATATTAAGCAATTCCTCGCGTTTTCTGCCACGGAAAGGACCTCCTGAAGCAGTCAGAAGAATTTTATTTAAACGTTCCTTCGGTTGTCCCTGTAACGACTGGAAAATTGCACTGTGTTCACTATCCACAGGAAGAATGGCAACATTCTTTTCTTTTGCCAAAGGCATAATTATATGTCCCGCAGTAACCAAGGTTTCCTTGTTCGCAAGTGCAATGGTTTTACCTGCTTCAATTGCTGCAATAGTAGGTCTGATACCTATCATACCCACAATGGCA
Source organism: uncultured Lachnospiraceae bacterium (assembly GCA_964651555.1). Taxonomy (GTDB): domain Bacteria; phylum Bacillota; class Clostridia; order Lachnospirales; family Lachnospiraceae; genus UBA3766. The sequence continues at coordinate 39,896 of CAZYVY010000008.1, forward strand.
GTTACCAATACTTCACAATCTTGATGTGTGGAAATTGCAAGTAGCCCATCCATGCCGCTTAAAACATCTACATTCAAATCCAAAATACGTTCTTTTAAATCCTTAGCAGCAGCTTCCGTCCACATTACCGCAACCTTAGGCTGAAACTCACGTACCTGTTTCTCCATTAACGAAACATTGGTGCCAGCTGCAAGTGCAACCACCTGTAAATCCGGATTCTCCCGAACAATTTCAAGGGTCTGGGTTCCTATTGAACCGGTAGAACCCAAAACAACGATTTTTTTCATCTTTATGCTCCTAATTAAACTGCATCATCAACATTACCAGGAAAAATACCATGGGCGAAGTAAAAATAACACTGTCAAAACGATCGAGAATACCACCATGTCCCGGAATGATTTTACCATAATCTTTGATATCATAATTTCTTTTTATTGCAGACGCCGTTAAATCACCACACTGGGATACTACAGCTCCCACAACACAAATTACTGCAAATATCGCAATAATTCCATATGAGGAATCCGTACACACTGCATATAACCAACCAAACAATGCTCCTACAATACCCGAACCTACTACACCGCCAATGGCACCTTCCACTGATTTTTTCGGACTTAATTTCGGTGTCAGCTTATGCTTTCCTAATAACATACCAAACATATATGCACAGGTATCACACACCCAGGAACTGATAAATACCAGCCACATCAGATATATTCCATTGGGCAATTCCCTGATATAATAGATAAACGAAAGCGTCATCGCAACATAAATCATACCAAACACCGCATGGGTTATCTGTGTAATATTATGCTTGGGAAAAGTAAAGATAAACACCATAAACATAGATACTATACTCAAAACAAAGATAAATAACACAAGAACCGTAAAATAATTAAATGCTCCCTGCGTCTTAAACAGCCACCCTGTAACTCCGGTCAGGAAAGGAAGTGCATCATCTGTTATCAGTAACAACAAATAATATAAAATAATCCCCGTTAAACCTATCTTTTCAAAACCCGATAGTTTATCGGGATTGGGTCTTACTTTGGTAGCTTTTGTAAATTCCAAATATCCAATACAGGATATGACTCCTAAAAAAACAGCCAAAAGCGGACCACCGGCAAACCCAAAGAAAAGAATTGTCGCTAAAATTACTACCGAACTCCAAAATCTTGCTTTAAACATAAATTTTCACCCTTTGTAGTTCCGATGCATAAGCATCTTATTTTGCATTACCATATCTTCTGTCTCTCTGATTATATGCTTCAATAGCTTTTACCAATTCATCACGGTTAAAATCAGGCCATGGCACATTGGTAAAATAAAACTCTGTATAAGCCAGCTGCCATAACAGGAAATTGGAAATTCTCTGCTCGCCACTGGTACGGATTAGCAAATCCGGGTCAGGCACACCCTCTGTATCCAAATGCTCCGATACATACTGTTCTGTGATTTCTTCCGGTAAAAGGTTACCATCCTGTACCTCTTTCGCAGTTTTTTGCATCATACGAATCATTTCATCCCTGCCACCATAATTAATGGCAATCTGGATAAATAAACCGGTATTATTTTTAGAATCTTCTTCCAATTCTGCTATGGTCTGCCGGATATCCTCTGCCAAACGGGTTTTATCCCCTATAACACGAAAACGTACATTATTTTTTGCTGCTTTCTTGAATCCGGTAAGAAGATATTTGCGCAGCAAATCCATCAGTGCACTCACTTCATCTTCGCTTCGCTTCCAATTCTCGGTAGAAAATGCATATACGGTAAAGTACTGCACACCCATCTCTCCGACAATATAAATCATGTCTTCCACATTCTTGGCTCCCTGAACATGACCCATTTTACGGGAAAGTCCTTTACTTTTGGCCCATCTTCCGTTACCATCCAAAATCACAGCAATATGTTTGGGAATATTCATACTTGTCTCCATTCCGATTATACAGTAAGTACTTCTTTCGATTTTTCTTCTACCAATTCACTGATATTCTTTACGTACTTGTCTGTAAGTTTTTGTAATTCATCTTCCATTGACTTAATTTCGTCTTCTGAAATTTCAGTCTTAGCAAGCTTCTTTAATGCATCATTACCGTCACGTCTGATATTGCGGACAGCCACTTTTGCATCTTCACCTTTCTTGCGGACATCTTTTACGATATCTTTACGTCTTTCCTCTGTTAATTCAGGGAAAACAAGGCGAATCACCGAACCATCATTGCTGGGAGTAATTCCAATGTCAGATGCCAAAATTGCTTTTTCAATTGCTTTAATCAAACTCTTTTCCCAAGGCGCAATCTGAATAATTCTTGCTTCGGGAACGGTAATGTTACCAACCTGCTGTAAAGGTGTCATAACTCCATAGTAATCTACTGCTAATTTGTCCAACACATGAGGGTTTGCTCTACCTGCTCGGATTGTCAAAAAATCAGCAACAAGATGGTCATAGGTTTTGCTCATTTTCTCGTCATATACTTTAATTTTTTCGTTCATTATAAAATCCTCCCGATACTTTTTTTATATATTTTGATGTCATTCTTCAACATCTTATGAAACTAGGTTATCAATAAAAACTTAAACCGTTACCTTGGTTCCGTTAAAATTACCTTTTACGGTGTTTACAATACTGTTTTCTTCGTTTAATCCAAAAACCCACATAGGCATTTTATTATCTCTTGCCAAAATAGAGGCTGTCATATCCACAACCTGTAAATTCTTTGCAATTACCTCATGAATGGATACCTCATCATATTTCTGCGCCCCGGGATTTTTGGCAGGGTCATCATCATATACCCCATCAATTGCCTTTGCCAGTAAAATCACTTCTGCATCCACCTCTACCGCACGAAGTACTACCCCTGTATCCGTACTGAAATAAGGATGTCCTGTACCGCCTGCAAAGAATACTACCATCCCCTTTTCAAAATACTTGTTGGCTCTGTCTTTAGAGAACAATTTTGTAAAAGAACCACATTCAAACGGAGTTAAAATATTGGTCATCATGCCAACGGAACGGAAAATTTCCGAAACATAGATACAATTCATTACGGTTGCCAGCATTCCAATCTGATCTGCCTTAGTACGGTCAATGTTTTCACTGGTTCTTCCTCTCCAAAAATTGCCGCCACCAATTACAATACCTACCTGAATACCGTCATTTACCAGCTGTTTTACCTGAAGTGCGACTTTTCTGACGGTTTCTTCATCAAAACCGGTCTTCTTATCGCCGGCAAGTGCTTCACCACTTAATTTTAAAAGTATTCTTTTCATATTCTGTCTCCTGACTTTATTCTTTAATTCCTTCAAAGAAAGAACTGGGATTCACTTCTGCATAACACTGTGAACACATACCTTCAATCACTGCACCGTTATTAATCTGGACAGACTTAGACTTGATATTACCCATAACAATTGCGGAAGAGTCTAAAATAACAGGACCCTGCACATCGATATCACCTTTTACCGCTCCTGCAATAACAGCACTCTTTGCAATAATATTTCCGATTACTACAGAACTATGGCCAATTTTAACACTGCTTAAGCTGTTTACATCTCCGGTAATCTTTGCAGACTGTGCAAAGACTTCCGTTGCCGTTGCATTTCCCTGGATACTTCCTGACACATTTAACTTACCGCCGATTTCAATATTACCAAATACGGTTCCTTTTAAATCAAGTGCTCCACCCATGGTAATATCACCGGAAATCATCATGCCTGCCGGAATAAGACCAACTTCCTCTGATGATGCGTCTGCATTCACTTCAACAATTTCCTCATTAACGGTTATATCCCCAAACTGTGCCATATCCATCACTTCCTCGATTTCTTCAATTTCTTCCACTTCTTCCGCATCCGTCACCGTTTCTGTTACTTCAGCGTCTTCCATTCCGGATGTTGCATCTGCATATCCCGCAGATAAAGCTGCCATAACATCTTCATTTACACAGCCTTCTTCCACAGAAGAAATTTCTTCATCCCCTGCTTCCTGTTCTTCCGCCTGTGCATATTCATTCTCTTCAGCAGACACTTCATATACAGCTTCTTCTGCAATATAATGTGCATATTCTTCCAAGGAATCTACCGGCTCGTCCACGCCTGAAAACTGCATTTCATCCTCCATAGACTCCAGTTCTTTTTTTAACAGTTCCTCTTCTTCCAACAACTGCTTTTCTGCTGTATCTTCCGTAAGTTCATTTACAGCCTGTGCCAAATCTTCTTTTAAATCACTAAAAAAACCCATTTGATACCTCCATATATCATTTTTCTTCATCACTCTCGGTACGCACAACATGACATACCGGAGATGTTCCTTGCGTAATCGGTAAAATCTGTACCGTTTCATCAGCCAGTAAGTTTTCAAGAATAATCGGCAAGGCCTGTACCGTTGTGTATTTATCCGATGCATCATGCATCAATACCACAGATGTATTGGTCTGCGCCACACCGGATAAAACATTATTGGCAATTGTGTTTGCCGACAATCTTTGTGAACTTGCATCTTTACTGGTTACATTCCAGTCAAAATATACCAGTTCTTCCTCTTCCAGAATCTGGAAAAGAGAATTTTTATCAAATTTGATAATCGTATTTGAGCTTCCACCCGGAAAACGATAAAATTCACATCGGTAACCGGTTATCTCAAACAGATAATCAGACAAATCCGTAACATCATTCCGAAACGACTCCGGGCTTTCATAAATACTGCTGTACTGGTGAGTATAAGAATGTAATGCTAACGTATGCCCCTCTTCCACAATACGGTTGTACTGTTCATCATAACCCTCTTTTGCCAGGACAAAAAAGGTAGCCTTTACATCATATTCAGCTAAAATATCAAGAATCTCATCCGTATACTCACTTGGACCATCATCAAAAGTAAGATAAATCAGTTTTTTTTCGGGATACAATTGTGCATCTGGAATTGCCTCTTTCAGATTTTCTGCCGAAACTTCAATCGTTTGTATTTCCTGTTCCACAACCGCAGCATTGGCATCTTCAAATTGTACAGACAATTCCCAAAGCGACTGTTGTGTCTTTTCAAGGGTTTGATTTATGGTATTTACCTGAAGCAACAGATAAACACATAAAATATTAGGAACAAGAAGCAAAATAATCAAAGCAGTCACCAGAAAACGTTTGATTCTTTTTACACGTTTCTTCCGAAACGCAAGATAATCCTTTTGTTCTGTTTGCTGTTCCATTTTATTCCTCATATTCAACATTCAATTTGCCATACATCATGGATATACACTCTACGCCCATAATATAACAATCATCTTGCTTATTGTATCACATACCTTGAATTTAAAAAACCCTAATTTAATGTTTTTCCACAAAAAAAGTTGTTAAAAATAATTTAACAACTTTTTTATCTACTTTAACGTCTCACTATTGTTCAAAACCAGCGTACTGTATAGGAAAAGAACATCCTGTTCTTGAAAATCAATATATTTGCCCAACATATTAGAAGATAAATACCTGATATCCACCAGTGTAATCTTCCGGTATTCTTCTGCAAGCAAAGGTGCAATACTACTACCGAAAGAATCTCGGAATACAATTAATTCCCTATCCGTATCTGCCATTGGATTTTCTATGGTTAACAGGGATAGCGACCCGGACAAAAACATTTCATAAGCATCAGCGCCCTTAATTTTATCCGTATGATAAACCGGAATATACTTTTGATCCGTATAGTCATATACAACACAATTCTGCAATTCCTCGTTATCAAGATAGTAGATAGTATCCGCATCCAACGGCAATGCCATCTGTCCGTAATATACTCCATAAAATGGTTCTTCAACCTTAAATACTTCATATTCCGCATCTGCCGTTCCTCCCATGGAATCCAGTAGAAGTGCCGCCACATCCCGGATTTCTTCCTGTCTCCAGTGAGTATCCGTAGTATAATAGTCTTCTATTTCCATCACATCAAAAAGATTAATATATTCCATACCTTGTAAATTGTCACACAATGTATTTTCCAATTCAGCATAAGGTATGGAGGGGTAACCATTTGATTGTGCCAGGAAATATCCTTTATCGGGAATAATGCTGTAATACACTTTACAATCCGTTCCTTCCAGATATCCGGCATATACAGATTGGAATACCGCAGCAGCATGCACAACAGACTCTTCATTATACGGATATTCCAGTTTACCAATATGTCCTTCCGCAATATATAAATCATTATTATCCTTCTGCAGAAAAACAGCTTGGGATGTAATACTTTTTATTCCGCGCAACGCATCCCTTGCCGGAAATTGATCCCGGGAATAGCTTTCAAATTCATTCATAAATTTACCGCTCATAAACGTTTCCCATGTAAGCTCCGGAAACTGTTTTAAATATCGCCTTTCTGCTGTGGAATATTCATTCTCCCGATGGATAAAACACAAAACGGAAACAGACACCAGAAAGACTGCCATGGAAATAATAAGAATTATATTTTTTCTTTTTACCATACCTTCCTCCTAGAATCTAAAATATAAAAACGGATTAAATGACCCGTCCACCAGATACGCCGTCATTACTAACATAAGTAAAACATAAAATAACGGTTCTGCCACAACAAGAATCATCTCTGCAACCGGCTGTTTGGAAAGCTTAAGAAACAGTTTTTTCATCAAGGGCGTTGCCCCTGCCACCGCAATAACCAACACGACAAAGTAATTCTTAACATAATACAACGTTTCTCCTGATATGAGAGGTGTTCCTCCCAAGCCCAGCATTCCGCCCAAAACATTTCCGGCATCCTTCAGGTCAGTTGCATTAAAAAGCACAAAACTAACCAGCACAGCCAGTATAACATATACGTGTCCAAACATCTTGTGCTTTTCCGTTATCCTAAGCAAGCCTGACTTCTCAACAATAAGTAACACTGCGAAAAATAATCCCCATAGTACAAAATTCCATGAAGCACCGTGCCAGAATCCTGTTAACAACCAGACAACAACAATATTGAAAAACCAACGCATCGCGGGTACACGGTTTCCTCCAAGGGGAATATACACATAATCCCTGAACCAGCTTCCCAATGAAATGTGCCATCTTCGCCAAAACTCCGTGATACTTCCCGCCACAAAAGGATACCGAAAGTTTTCCGTAAAGGAAAAGCCAAGGATTTTGCCAAGACCGATGGCCATATCACTATATCCCGAAAAATCAAAATAAATATGCAATGCAGCTCCCACTGCATACATCCAGTAAAATAATACTGATTTTTCATTAGACGCCCTAAAAATATCACACAGTTCACCTAATTGGTTGGCAATTAAAATCTTTTTCCCTAAACCAAGCACAAAGCGCCGGATACCATATGCAACATCATCCTGTGTTATTTTACGTTCTTTTGCTTTTAATTGCGGTGCAATGTCTTTGTAACGCACAATGGGACCGGCAATCAATTGCGGAAACATAGCAATATACATCGCCATATCCAGCGGATTCTTTTGTGCTTTTTCTCCCCGGTAAATATCTATGGTATAACTTAATATTTGGAATGTATAAAAACTGATACCAATAGGCAATGCAATCGATAAAAGAGGAATTCCCGCATCAAAGATAAGGTTAATGTTCTCAATAAAAAAGTCCATGTATTTAAAATATACAAGACATCCCAGTTGAACAACCACCGAAAAAATCAAAATAATTTTTCCTGCTTTTTTAGCACGAAAAGCCTCAATCAAGAGACCGGATATATATCCGACCAGGATTGAGGCCATCATAACCAGCACTATTTTAGGTTCACCCCATGCGTAAAAAAACAGACTTCCCGTCAATAAAATAGCGTTTTTTAAGCATTTGGGCACAATGAAATAAAGAAGCAAAATTACCGGTAAAAAATAATATAAAAACACTATACTGGAAAATAACATTTTGCACCTCTGCTCCACTGCCAAAATAATTACAGATATCCGCTTTTAATGCAGATATCTGTATTATTATAACAAATATTATCTTAACCTGCGAGATTTTCTTCTGCAACCAAAGTTACGTTTTCGCCAAAAACTCCGGTTAATTTATTTTTAAAATTTTCAATGGCATCTGCATTACCGAATGCATATACCACATATTCATCATGTACAGTAAAAATAACAAGGGTATCAGGACATCCGCACATCCACTGGGTTCCTAATATACTGTCTTTCAACGAAGACGTAAAAGCTTCCGCATCAGTTTCATCAGCTAAATGAAGGGCTGCGCTTGTAAAAGTATTTAAATTCATACCATGTACCAAAGATGCCGCCTCATCAAACTGACCCGCAAGCTCCGCAGGTATCTGGAGCAAAGCTGTCATATCTTCCGTTTTGGTAATATCTACCGCGCCGGGGGCTCCATCAACCATAGTGGTATAATCACCACCCATAACAGGAAATTTTTCTTCCTCAGCGTAGGAATTCCATACATCCGTAAGTATGGATACGGTATTACCCTCAAAAACAACCCATTCTTCTGACGAAGTACTTTCCTCGGAAGATGTGTTTTCTTCATTAGACTTTCCGCAACCGATAAATGCCATTGACAAAATAACCAACAAGAATGCCACTAAAATTTTTTTCATCTTATTTCCTCTCTGTAAATATCATTCACTGTTTATTTTTGTGAATCCACTACAATTCCCTTTCTTTATTTTTTGTATTTTTAAAGATATCATACCATTAGAATATATTAATTTTAAAAAAATATCAATTACTATGGTGCAAGCCACACTTACTCCCAAGCAAAAATATGCACATGGCCTCACCCTGATTACGCTTGGCTCCATCTCGCAATCCATGCGTCGTACCATAAAGATAAAAAAGAACCTCGGTCTGAGGTTCTTTCTTATCTTTGTTACGCTTATGCCAAACGCTTAGTTTCCAGCCATCTGCTTTGCAACTTCTGCTGCAAAGTCTTCTTCCTTCTTTTCAATACCTTCACCGGTTTCGAAACGAACAAACTTAGCAACGCTTAAGTCAGCACCGTTTTCCTTAGCAACCTGCGCAATATACTGACCAACAGTCTGCTTTCCGTCTTCAGCCTTAACGTATACCTGATCGTTTAAGCAAATTTCCTTCATCTGCTTATTGATACGACCCATAATCATGCCATCAATAACCTTTTCAGGCTTCTGGCTTTCCTTGGGATCGTTCATAATCTGAGCCTTAAGGATTTCTTTCTCATGTGCAATGTAATCGGCACTGATTTCAGCCTGTGATACATACTGGGGATTTAATGCTGCAACCTGCATTGCAATGTTTGTCAAAGCTTCCTTGATTGCATCATTTACAACATTTGTCTTAGCTTCTACGATGACACCGATACGTCCGCCACCGTGGATATAAGAAACTACACAACCTTCAGCCGCTTCCACCTTAGCAAATCTACGAATAGATAAGTTTTCTCCGATTACGGCTACCTTTTCTACTAAAGCATCCTTAACTGTCTTAGATGCATCCAAAGACCAAGCTTCTGCAAGGAAAGCATCAATATCTGCACTGTCAGATGCAAGTGCCTGAGCTGCAACCTGTGCTACATACTCACGGAAAATTTCGTTCTTTGCTACGAAGTCAGTTTCAGAGTTAACTTCTACAACTGCTGCTTTGCTGTCTCCGTCCATAGCTACTGTACAAAGACCTTCTGCTGCAATTCTACCAGCTTTCTTCTCAGCCTTTGCCTGTCCGTTCTTTCTTAAGAACTCAACA
>CAZYVY010000009.1:0-45283 GCA_964651555.1 uncultured Lachnospiraceae bacterium
TAGTGAAAACATGAGTGCAATCAGAATGTTCAAGCCTTCTCACGGTATTGAAGGAATTAAGGATTTTATCATTGAGACTGTTGAAACAGCAGGCCCTAATCCTTGCCCTCCCATGGTGGTAGGTGTTGGTATCGGTGGTACTTTTGATAAAGCTGCATTGCTTGCAAAGAAAGCATTGATGCGCCCCATCGATTCAGAGAATCCGGATCCTTACTACGCAGACCTTGAAAAAGAAATGCTTGAAAAGATTAACGAACTCGGTATCGGACCTCAGGGCTTCGGCGGAAGAACAACCGCTATCGGTCTTAACATTGAAACATTACCAACACACATTGCAGGTATGCCATGTGCAATCAACATTAACTGCCATGTAACCCGTCATAAATCGGAGGTGATCTAATGGAGAAGCATATTACATTACCTTTAACTGAAGAATTGGCTAAAACATTACATGCAGGTGATACTGTGTATTTAACAGGCACCATTTACACCTCACGTGACGCAGGTCATAAGAGAATGTGTGAATCACTTGCTAAGGGTGAACCCCTTCCCATGGACCCTACAGATGCAACTATCTACTATGTAGGTCCTACTCCTGCAAAACCCGGTCAGGTAATCGGTTCTGCAGGCCCTACAACCAGCGGTCGTATGGACGCTTATGCGCCTACTATGATGTCTGTTGGTGCAAGAGGTATGATTGGTAAGGGTGCTCGTCTTCCTGAAGTAATCGAAGCAATGAAGAAGTACAATGGTGTATACTTCGGAGCTATCGGCGGCGCAGGTGCACTTCTAGCAAAATGTATTAAGAAGTGTGAACTTATTGCATACGAAGACCTTGGTGCAGAAGCATTGAGAAAGCTTTATGTAGAAGATATGCCTTTGGTTGTTATCATTGACAGCGAAGGAAATAATCTCTACGAAGAAGGTAGAGCTGCATATCTTGCACAGAGAAATAAATAATATGTAAAAATCAGAATACCGGAGCATTTCCACAAGAGATGCTTCGGTTTTTTTGCTTTATGTATGAAGATAAACATGCTATAATTCATAAAAAGTGATTGCATATATATTAATCGGGAAAGGAGTATACGATGGCATCTTTGTTCTGGCATAATAAACCGTATGATGTTGAAAAAACGGATAAGCTTTTTTATAAAAAAATAAAAGAAAATATGCTTTTTCAGTACCGGAACTGTCAGGAGTACAGAAAGCTTATAGAGGATAAAGGTTGGAATGAAGATAGAATCAATCACATGGTAAGTCTCGCAGAAATTCCTTTCTTGCCTACTCTGTATTTAAAGCACCATAAAATGGATTCTGTGGCTGAAAAGAAAATGATAACCCGCGCCACGTCTTCCGGAACCAGCGGTAATAAAAGTGATATTGGTTATGATTTTACCACACTTTGGCGTGCATTAGGCATGTCTCTTTGCATCGGCAGAAAACACGGCTTGTTATCATTAAAACCTTGTCGTTATATCATACTGGGATATCAGGCAAGAAATCTATTGGGGAAAAGTAAGGTACAGGAGAAGGCTGTTGCAAAGACTGCGTATGCTTTTACCATGCTGGCACCGGCAGTGTCCAGAATTTATGCGCTTCCTTTTCGAAATGGTGAATATAGTTTAGATTTAGAAGGCATCAAAAAGGCCTTAATCAAATACAGCAAGGGAAAAATACCGGTACGTTTGATTGGTTTTCCGTTCCATGCATACTGGCTTTTAACGCAAATGAAAGAGGAAGGTATTAAATGTCATCTTCCCAAAGGTTCGGTGATTGCGTTCGGTGGAGGTTGGAAGGAGTATTATACACAGAAAGCAGACAAGGAGACTATGTATAGACTGGTTGAAGAAGTTCTTGGAATTCCTTCGGATAAGTGTTGGGAATTTTTTGGAGCAGTGGAGCACCCGATTCTTTATACGACCTGTGCAAAGCATCATTTCCATGTGCCTATTCACAGCAGGGTGTTAATTCGTGATGCAGATACTTTTGAACCGGTGCCAAACGGCACACCGGGCTTGGTAAATTTAATCACTCCCCTTGTACAGAGTGCACCGCTTCTCAGTGTAATGACGGATGATTTGGGTATCCTGCATGATGCACAAAAATGCGGATGCGATATCAATACGCCTTATCTTGAAATTCTTGGAAGAGTTGGTATGGCAGATATTACTACCTGTGCAGCAGGTGCGGAGCAACTGTCACAGAAAATAATTATGGAGGGCCTGAAATGATTCTGTTTGAAGGAAAACTTTTATCGGATGACCAGTTGGACGACGTTTTGGATAAACTTTGGGACTCCTGTTTAAATGCTGTCAGCCGGCGCCGTGATATGACAAAGCAGATTATAGATGCATGCGAACGCATTTCCGGTGAATTAAAAAAGGGTACTTATGATGCAATTCTTAATGTACTAATGCAGCAGGGCATTTTTACCAAAGCACAGATGGATGAGGTACTGACTCTTTTTGATAGAGAAAGTCTGGAATTAAAATATAATATTGAGCTTGGAAATTACAAGAAGGAAATTGAGGAAGACAAATCCGGGCGTCGTTCAAAAAACGTGGAACCTTTGGGAGTGCTTTTCCATATTGCTGCCGGAAATGCAGAAGGACTGCCTTTTTACAGTGTGCTGGAAGGTGTGTTGGCCGGCAATGTGAATATACTGAAATTACCTTCCATGGATGACGGAGTCTCTATCATGCTTTTGCATGAAATGATAAAAGAGGAACCGGCACTGGCACCATATATTTGCGTGCTGGATGTACCCTCTATCAATCTTACGGTTATGAAGCGTCTTGCGGATATGGCTGACGGCATTGTGGTATGGGGCGGAGACGAGGCAATCAGTGCAATCCGTGCTTATGCCACGCCGCAGACTCAGATTATAAGCTGGGGACATAAACTGAGCTTTGCCTATGTTACTCCGGATGTATTAGCGGATGCAGAATCAGAAAAAGAACTCTATGAACTTGCGCATCATATCTGTAGAACCAAGCAGGTGCTTTGCAGTTCCTGTCAGGGGTTGTTTGTGGACAGCGATGATATGTCGACAGTGAATGCCGTAGGTGAAAGATTTTATCATATTTTAAAAGAAGTTAGCAGGGATTATCCGCCGGAAGCCATTGGTATTCGTGGCAAACTATCTATTACTTTGTATAATGAAGAGCTGGAGAACCATGATGGTGAGAAGCTTATTTTAAAAGGAAATGGTGTCAGTGTAATTGTTATGAAAGACAGCAACTTGGGGTTGTCTTATATGTTCCGCAATTGTTGGGTGAAGCCGCTACCGAGAACAGAGATTGTAAAATCCTTAAAAGGAAGTAAGGGGCATTTGCAGACGGTAGGTCTGATTTGTAAAAAAGAGGAAAGAGAAGAACTTGCAAAAGAATTTTGCAAAGCCGGAGTGACAAGAATTACCCATGCAGGAACCATGTCAGACACATTGCCCGGAGAAGCTCACGACGGAGAGTATCCTCTTAGAAGATACTGTAAAATTGTGGAATACGAAAGCGAAAAAGTGTAATAAATCTGCACAAAAGATATTATATTGTCAAAAAACTGTGCTATAATATAAGTACTGTTTATTAGGGGAAATGACGGTAAACATTGTCTAAAAGGGAAATGACGTAATACGGAGGGCGAAATATGCTTTTAGATAAAATTAAGGAAAGCATTCCGGAAGAATGCGGCAGTTTAATTTTTGTAGCGGATACAGAGAATTGCGGACTGCTTTATATAAATGCAGAAATGAAAGAAAAATTAGGGATATCTGCTAAGGATGATTCTTATATCGGTAAAAAATGCAGTGATGTATTAAAAGAGATTGAACATTCCTGTGAGAACTGCCGTAGTTGCGGCGGCTGCGATAAGAAACGTTTTACCCGTGTTTTATACCATAATCACGCACATGATGAGTATTTCCGGATACGCTGGAAATCCATTGAGGTGGAAGGGAAAACCTTGTATTTGGAAATTGCGGACGAGGTAACGGAAGAAATTAAACAGCAGGAGGATACACTACATCAGTTAGACAGAGAGCGTGTATTAATTAAATGTGCTAAGACACTGGAGTTACGACTGGAAGTAAAGGAGGCACTCAATCTTCTTTTTGAAATTATCGGTAATTATTACAGTGCAAACAGAACCTATTTGTTTGAAATCGATTACGAGGAGCAGAAAACGTGCAATACATACGAATGGGTAGCTAAGGGTGTAACCGCAGAATTGGAGAACCTGCAAAACGTGCCTATTGAAGCAATTCAACCGTTTTTGGATATGTTTGATGAAAAGGGAATGTTTTATATATCCAATCTGGATGATGATTTATCCAGGGAGACATCCACTTATCAGATACTGCAGGCGCAGGGGATTCAAAGTTTGCTTGCGGTTCCGGTTGTAGAAGACGATATTGTTGTGGGATTTTTGGGCGTGGATGACCCGAAAGAAAATATAAGGGATTTTGATCTTCTTGCTTCGGTATTGTATTTTATCCAGAATGATTTGGAAAAACGCCGTGTTATGGAGCAGCTGGAAAAATTAAGTTATGAAGATACCCTGACAGGCTTATATAACCGTAACCGCTACAATAAAGTAAGAACAGCCATGAAGAAGAAACCGCCCCAAAAGCTGGGAATCATATACATGGATTTAAACGGTTTGAAACTTGCCAACGATACGTTGGGACATGATTACGGGGATAAGCTGATACGTAGAACCGCTAAAATATTAAAAAATGCAATGGGAAATGATGTATATCGCATTGGCGGTGATGAGTTTGTCGCAATTTGCGCCGACATTGAACAGGAAGAACTGGAGATAAAGGCATTGGAATTGCGCCTTGACATGGCGGAAGCCGAGATTAAGATATCCATAGGTACGAGCTGGAGAGATGAGGATGTCAATATTAAGGAACAGCTTCATGAGGCTGACCAGCGTATGTACAATGAAAAGAAAATTTATTACAAAAATAATGATATAAAAGAAAAACTATAGAACACAGAAACAAAAAAATTAGTATAAAATTCCTCTGTTTACAGATACTACTAACACTTAAATTTAAGCCAAAAGTAGAAAACGTAAGCGGAGGTTTTTTATATGAAAGCAACAGGAATTGTACGTCGCATTGACGATTTGGGAAGAATTGTAATACCAAAGGAAATTCGTCGTACGTTAAGAATCAGGGAAAGCGACCCTTTGGAGATTTTTACGGATAGGGAAGGCGAAATTATATTAAAAAAATATTCATCCATTGGAGAAATGAATAGTTTTGCTAAACAGTATTCGGACAGTCTTGCACAGGTTTCCGGGTATATTGCGGCAATTACCGACAGAGACCGTTTTATATCCGTATCCGGAGGATTAAAACATGTAGTTGGAAAACATGTCAGTAAAGAATTGGAAAGAAGGATGGAGAAACGGGAGATTATTGTTGCAAAGCAAGGAGAAAAAGGATTTGTAAAAATAACGGAAGATGACGAAGAAACCAAGTCTCTTGCAATGGCGCCCATTCTCTGCGAAGGTGATGTGGTAGGAGCTGTTGTTATTCTTGCCACAGATGAAAAAAACAGCGTCGGCGATGTAGAGCGTAAGCTTGCACAGTCCGCAGCTGCTTTTCTGGGAAAACAGATGGAATTATAAAAAGTCCTCTTCCAATACCTGAATTTCCATATAATCAAAGTCAATTGGCTCGATAAAATTATCTTTGGTAAAACGTGCTTTGCTTAGACGTTTGAAATCGGAGATGGTGGAATCGAGCCAAATTGGTTTGCCTAAGTCGAATTTCACGCAGGCTTCCTCCAAACCGTCAAAAATTTTGTGAGTCCGTGTCTTATCGGAAGTATCTTCGATGACAGTGTCTTTAACCAACCGGTTTTCTTTTATCAGTTTAACCCATAAACGAAACATAAAATTCTCCTTTTGCTTCCATAAAATGAGGAGTGCCCCGATGCTGAAACCAACACCGAGGCATTATGAAAAAAATTGTTAGCAATGTTATGATAAAATGTCACTTTGTTCTCTCGAGAACTGTTTTTAGTATAACCGAGAAATATGAACAAAAAATGAACAGCAAGTAAAAGTACTTTTAAATTTACATAACTATATGAATTTTAGTACAAGATTCAAAACTTTGCAATAGTTTCATGTTGTAAAACGTGATAAAAAATGCTAAAATGAACGTGATATACGATTTTCTATTCAATAGGAATGGGGCAATTGGAGGGAAAAGAAATGGATAACTTTATGGACAAGCTGGCGCAGAAATATAATGCTCAGGAAATGATTAAAGCAAATGCACAGGCTGAAGCTTCTGAAATGCAGAGACTTCAGGAACAGGTTGCGGCGTATGAAGGCATTTTACAGGATATGCGCAAGCTCAATTATAAAAATTCCGAACTGACTGACAGAATTTATGCATTGGTTGATGAAAGTATCAGTAAAGTTCAGGGAATACATAAAACAGATGTGGAATCCGGTGAAGTGGCTGCAGATTTATCAGGTGCGATTATGGCAGCTTTGGATGAAGCGTTAAGTAATTTGGATACTACCGTAGGAACAGCACTTAATGAATCGGTAAGCAATACGCTTATGGTTCCTGTTGATCAGATGAAACAGTCTACGCAGGAGGTAAGCGGTTCTGTTGCGGCAGTACGTCAGATTGCTGAAGATGTAAAGACCACTGCAGATGAAATCAGATATGCAACAGATATGGTAAGAACTTCCGCAGATGATGTTACCAATTCAGCCATGCAGGTACGTGATTCCGCAGAAGGAATGCAGAATGCAGCTGCAGAAGTGAAGAATTCTGCTAATGAAGTGAAGGCTTCCATGGAGCAGGTAGAATCGACAGTGCGTGGTGTTATGCTTTCTACTGAGGACATGAAGATTTCTACAGAAGAAATTAAGGCCACCACAGAGGATATTAAGTTATCAACTCAGGATTTGAAGACTTCCGTTAAAACATCCGTGGATAATGCTTTACTTGCAATCAGACGTGAAAATAGGGAAATCGCTGACCATTTGGAATACATCCGTACCTCTGTAGAGACGATTAAGAAACCTTCTGAAGAAGATGAGTATAAGAAAGAAGAAGAGGCACAGCGTAAGCTTCTGGAAGAACAGCAGAAGGAAGAAGAAAGACTTGCCAGAGAGGCTGAGAATAAGAAAGCCTTGGAAGAAATGTTCCGCCAGTCTGATGACTTTGTTCACAAAGAGAACGTTAAGGTATATCGTAACGTACAGGCAGTGGTTGTGGATGAACTTAAAAATCAGACCGAAGGTCTTACCAAGCATAATCAGGAACTGTATACCAAGATGAAATCAACCAAGACCATGGTAATTATTGCCATTGCAATTGGATTGATTAACATCGTTCTTACCGTATTATCTATTTTGGGTATTGTTTAAAAATTTTTATATGAGAACGCAAGCCGGTATTTCTCAATATCCTTCTCAGGGACGCTTTCGCTTGATTGTCTTAACGTAACGGCACATAGGATTGCAAAGAACGCAATCCAAATGCCGACGAAGACAAACACCCTTCGAATGACATTGAGAAATACCGGCTTGCTGTTTCTTGAAAAGAATTTGAAAGAATATGTGGGTATGGCGTATATAGAGAAGGAAATTGAAGAGTATGTATATTATCGTGAACGTACAGGCGTAGATTTAAACTTGCCCATGATAAAGAATGAGGTTGTGCGGCACTCTAAAGTATACTCCTCTCTGGTGTTGTAGAAAAGCAGATAAATCTTTCGAAGCGTTCGGCGGAATCATAGATGCAAAAGTTGAAGTGATTTATCGTTCTCATTGACAATCAAAGAAAAAATGAGTATACTTTAGAGTGCCGTGCAACCGGGGTCTTAGCGGAGCCCTGTACTCACATCGCTTTAGTGGGGGTCATGTTGAACAGAGGTCTTTGGCCGTTACAGCCGCCCTGTGTAAGTGGCGTTTAAGCTTGGGTCTTACGCGACGGAAATCTACGAACCGTGTCAGGTTGGGAACAAAGCAGCACTAAGTAGAACCTTCCGGGTGCCGTAAGGCAACCTGAGCCCAGTTAACTGCGCAGGTAACGTGTTTCGGTGTCAACCGACGGGATACGCACGGCATTTTTGTTTTTGTTAATGAAGAAATCGAAAAAGAGGAGAAGCTTATGATAGTCATTTCCTCTTTTTTCTTTACAGTAAAACCACAATAAGATATACTTGTAAATAGAGTTGAGGGTGATAATATGCAACAAAATTTTAGTGGGGAAGTATTGTATTATACCTTTCCGGAGTTTGATAAATTTAATGATGTGATACATGCGTTTTCGTCAAGAGAAGGCGGAGTCAGTGGCGGTTTTTACCGTACCATGAATTTGGGAATTAACACGGATGATGTGAAAGAAAATGTACTGGAAAACTATAGGATATTTTGCGATACCATTGGTGTTGACGTGAACAAAGTGGTGCTGGGGCAACTGACTCATGAGGCGAATATCCGTAATGTTACGGCAGAAGATGCGGGTTGCGGTCTGACGAAACCTTTTACCTATGAAGCGGTGGATGGTTTGCTTACGGATGTGCCGGGGTTGGTACTCACGGCAACTTTTGCGGATTGTGTGCCGGTTTTCTTTTACGATCCGGTAAAAAAAGTGGCCGGTATGGCACATTCCGGCTGGCGTGGTACGGTAAAAGAAATAGCGGGTAAAATGGTGGAGCGAATGGTATCTGATTATGGTTGTGATGTCAAGGATATTGCAGTAGGAATCGGACCCTCCATTGGTATGTGTTGCTTTGAAGTGGACGAAGATGTGTTCTACGATTTTACGGATTTGTTGTATTTGGAAGACGGTTGGTATTACGAGAAAGATAACGGCCGGTATGATATTGATTTGTGGCGGGTAATTTGGTCAACGTTAACAAACCGTGGGATTTTGCCGGAGAATATCACCATTTCCGGAATATGTACCTGTTGTAACAGAAATGTTCTGTTTTCCCATCGTGCAACCAAAGGCCGGAGAGGAACCATGGCAGGAATGATTTCGATAAAAGAAGAATCATAAATGTACAGATGAAAGATTGCCGTAATATGGCGGGAGGGGAATATGCTTTATTGTATAAAGTGTGGAGATCCGATTGAAAAGGATGAATTGATTTGTGATAAATGCGGATATCATTTTACGATAGTGGAAGGAAGTCCGGCGAAAGTATATATGAATCAGAGACCCGGCGTGAGTGGGGGAAATCAGATACAACCGGCGATGCAGGGTCAACCAATGCAGGGCAATATGCGTCCGGCGCAGGGTCAGCCAATGCAGGGCAGTATGCGTCCCATGCAGGGTCAGCCGATGCAGGGCAATATGCGTCCCGTGCAGGGTCAGCCGATGCAGGGCAATATGCGTCCCATGCAGGGTCAGCCGATGCAGGGCAACATGCGTCCCGTGCAGGGTCAGCCAATGCAGGGCAACATGCGTCCCGTGCAGGGTCAGCCAATGCAGGGCAACATGCGCCCGGCGCAGGGTCAGTCAATGCAAGGTAATATGCGTTCGGGGCAGGGGCGTAATATTTCTCCGGCAGGAGCCGTGCAAAAGCCGAAAAAGAAGCGTGGATGGCTGATTGCACTTTGTGGTATTGGCGGTGTTGTTGCTATGCTTATATTGTGTACCGTGGTGTTTGCCGGAGTCTTTCTGATTACAGGCGAGGTTCTTTCAGACAAAGAAGATGATATTGTTGTTAATGAATACAATCCGGACAACGGCGGAACAACAGCAGCGCAAAATGATACAGTGGTGTATGACAGTACCAATACCATGGTGGAAACTGCACCTGTGGTATCCGGTGCTATCCGTGATTCATTTGTTACATTGAAAGGAAATAATCAGGATACCGTTACCATTATGTTATACATGAACGGTTCTAATTTAGAGAGTGAAAATGGTATGGCAACCATGGATATCAGGGAAATTTTAAGCGCAACCATTTCCGACAACGTAAATATTGTCATTCAAACGGGAGGAACCAAACGATGGAAAACAGAAGCTATTGCATCTGACCGTTCTCAGCGGTTTTTGGTGGAAAACGGTGCCCTTACCTTGATTGATGACAGTTTAGGACAGTTGGATATTACCGACCCTGATACGCTGGAAGATTTTATCACTTACTGCAGTACAAATTACCCTGCAGACCGTAATATGTTAATCTTTTGGGACCATGGTTCAGGGGCAGTATATGGGTTTGGATATGATGAGCATGTGGATGATTATTATGCTTCATTGACCTTGGATGAAATTCAGACCGCAATCCGAAATGTCGGTGTAAAATTTGAAATGATAGGTTTTGATGCCTGTCTTATGGGCGGACTGGAAACTGCATGTGCATTATCGGATTTTGCTGACTATCTGATAGCATCGGAGGATTTTGAGTCCGGAAGAGGTTGGGAGTACCAGAACTGGCTGACGGTTCTCGGAACTAATTCCTCTACCCCCATGGAAGAACTGGCAAAAATCATCATCGATGACTTTGTTAAGGAGTCACATTCCTATGGTTCCGATGGTATTTTGGCATTGATAGATTTGCGTTATACAAGACTTTTGTTCCAAACATGGATTGATTTTGCATATTCCGCAAAAGATGATTTATTAGAATGTAATTACAGTATGGAAATGAACAGGACTGACAGGGCATCCCAATACTTTGTGACACCGCTTGAAAGAATAATGCGTGACCCTTGGGAGGCTATGTTTGATAACAATGAATCCATATTGGAAGAATATTACTATGCAGTTGATTTAATGGCTTTGGCTGATACACTTGATACGGAAGAAGCGGAAGCCTTGGAAGCGGCATTGAGTATGGCGATGGTATATTGCAGTGCAACCCAAGGGGATGCTGAGATGACAGGCCTGTCCATTACCCTGCCTTATAACGATTCGGATTTTTATGAGGATATGGAAAGCGTATATACAAACTGTGGATTTGATGCAGATTACATTGACTTTTTGGAATGCTTTGTAGAAGCAGATATTTCAGAACACTATGACTGGGCCGAATCTGAATGGGGCGGCTGGGGAAATTATGAAGAAGAAGAGTACGACTGGGAAGAATGGGACCAGTGGGAAGAATATCAGGAAAATGATTTCGGCTGGGATTCGTATGATTACACTACCCAGTGGGAAGAATGGTATAACTAGATGAAAAAAACTCCTTATTTTATAAGGAGTTTTTTTCATGCTGTTCTAACGGTAAATGAATAGTAAAGGTGCTACCCTTTCCTAAAGTACTTTTGACGTATATCTTTCCGCCCACCATCTCAACGATACGCTTGGTAAGGGGAAGCCCCAAACCGTTTCCCGGTGTGGAATGGGAGGTATCGCCCTGATAAAATTTATCAAATATCTGACTCATGGTTTCTTCGGTCATACCGTAACCGGTATCTTCAATAATGATGTGGATATGGTCGATAGCCTTTTTGCAGCTTATATACAGGTGCCCGTTGGGTTTTGAAAATTTAATTGCGTTGGAAATCAGGTTTTTCCATACATGCGACAGGATTTCAGCGTTTTGGTAGATTGATATTTTTTCCAGGTCTAAATCCAGATTCAGATTTTTATCAGACCACTGTGCTTCCATCAGAATCAGACAATTACGAAGCTGTTCATCAAGATAAAAATTGGTTTTATCTGTTACAATTTCCTGGTTTTCCAATTTGGTGAGAAGCAAAACATTGGAAGACATATTTGCCAGCTGTTCGGACTCGTCCATTATAATTTTGGCAAATTCACGTTCCTGCTCCGGGGTCAAATCGCCTTGATACAATTGTCTTGCAAAGCCACGGATGGAGATAATGGGGGTTTTAAATTCGTGGGAGAAATTGTGAATAAAATCGTTACGGAACATTTCTGTACTTTTTAATTCGGTAGCCATATTGTTAAAACCATCCACAAGCGGACCGAGTTCGCTGCTTCGATTAAAAGGATTTAATACGTTATCCACTTTGATATTAAAGTTTCCGGCTGCAATTTCTTTGGTTGCACGCGTCAGCTCGTTTAGCGGTTTTAAAATGTTTTTATTCAAAACAACGGAAAAGATACCGCTACTGACATAATTGATGCCCAAAGCAATTAATGTAATTTTGAGTGGTCCTAAGTTCCAGGTGGTTTTTAAGTCAGTAACATAAATAATGGTCAGGAATATACCTGATAACAGACTGGAAACACTTAGTGCAAACAGCATAAAGAAAGTCAGTCGGGTGGAGATGCTGCGAATAAAGCGTTCCGGTATCAGACGCATAATTAAATTTTTCATGAAGGACTCCTTAAAACGTTTAAATATCTTTGCGTATTGCCTTGTATCCCAAGCCGCGTACGGTAATGATTTCGAAGTCGGGGTTATCTTTGAAACGTTCGCGGAGACGGTTAATATGTACGTCTACGGTTCGCTCTTCACTTTGCGAATCAACATCCCAAAATTCTTCCATCAGCTGGGTACGTGTAAAGGTTTTGTTAGGAAAAGAAAGTAATTTAAATAAAAGCTGGAATTCCTTCTTAGGCAGGGTGACTTCTTCGCTTCGATAAATAACACTGAACGAATCGTAGATAAGCTTGCTGCTGCCAATAACCAGTTCGCGATCGGCGGCAATCTGGGCGCGGCGTAACAACGCCTGAATGCGCAGTATCATTTCAAACTCATCAACGGGTTTGGTCATGTAGTCATCGGTTCCGGTTAAAAAACCCTTGTGGATATCATCCGGGGTATCCTTGGCGGTTACCATCAAAATAGGAATCTTGCTTCCGCTTTCCCTAAGGATTTTGGTAAATTCATAGCCGTCCATTTTGGGCATCATAATATCTAAAAGAATCAAATCAATGTGGGTTTTATCCAGCAAATCCAAGGCTTCTACACCGTCTCTTGCCCAAACGGACTGGTACCCGTTCTGGCTTAAAACAACTTCCATCAGTCTTGCCGTATTCCGATTATCTTCCGCAACCAGTATTGTAAACATGTTATACTCCGTTCTGAAGAGCGATGAAGGCTCTTCGTTAATGTACTCTTTTATTCAGACAGTATGTTTGTTTCTATTAGTAGAATAGCTGAAAAATGTGAGAATTACAAGAAACAAAAGATGATTTAACGTGGTAAAGAAGTAGTAAATAAAATTATTTATATATTAAAAGTTTAAAATTAGTTTATATTCCGGTGTTAAGATGAGTATCGAAATGATATAAAATCAGGAGATTATGTAAGGAATGCAGAAGATAAAAGCTTTTTTTCTAAAGATATATTGTTGGTTCTGCAAAATTGTTATTGTGGCAGGAATGCGGGTGGTTTTCCGGCCGAAGATAAGATATACCAACAAAGAAGTGCTTAAGGAGTACAGGGATAAACCGGCAATTTTTATTGTAAATCATACTACTTTGTATGATGGTATTGTAATGTTTTCCGTACTGAACCGGTATAAGGCGAACATACTGATTGCCAAGGACTGGTATGAGAAGAAGGCTTTTAAAACAATTTTAGAAGGCAACCGTACTATTCCCCTGGATAGAAACGGGTTGGATACCAATTGGGTACGCGCCAGTGTAAAAGCAGTGAAAAAAGGTGAGTCTATTTGTATTTTCCCCGAGGGACACCGTTCCAAGATTGATACACTGGATACATTTAAGTCAGGGTTTACTTTACTTGCACAGATGACAGGAATACCGGTTATTCCGGTATATTTGTCCGGCGAGTACAGCAAGTTTATCGGCAAGCGTAAACAGATTTTATTTGGGGAACCCATGACATTAACGCCTACCGCCAACGGAATGGCGGCAGACTATTTGGAAGCAGAAAGCGAAAGATTCCGTCAGCATATGCTTGGTATGGAGAGACAGAGTGAGAACGTTTTTGTTAAACAAAGAATAAAGAAAACGGAAGTACAACATTCATAAACAGACAGAAAGGAGAGCCGTGTAAACGGCGGACGAAAAATGGACAGAGAAACAAGATGGCAGTATTTTCCCGGAAGAGTATCAGATGAGGACAGAGCAAAATTGCCCTATTTACCCACTATCTGCGATTTATTGGAGAAAGTGAAGAAAGATTACGGTGAATGCGAAGCAATTGGTAATGACGAAGTAAAATATACATACAATGAACTTTACAGCCGCGTAGCAAGAAGAAGGGATTTTCTCTATAATCTTGGTTTGTCAGAGGGCGCTAAGGTTGCAGTTATGTCACGTAACAGTTTGGATTCCATGGAATGGTTCCTTGCAATTACTTCTGCAGGCTACGTTATGATTATGCTTCCTGTACAGTTAAATGAGCAGGCTCTTGCCGGATGTGTTATGAAGTTTGGCGTTGAAGCATTATTTATCTCAGATGAATTCTCGCCTTTGGCAACAGGTGTAAACACTAAGGTGTATCCGTTGAATTCTATTTCAGATAATGAAGCTCCCATGGGAGAAAATATAGTAAAAGAAACAATCGCAGCAATTTATTTTACCGGTGGTACAACCGGTGCTCCTAAGGGTGTTGTGACAAACCACGGAGCATTAATGCGTGGTGCATTAAATGCATGCTGGAGAGATAATCGTGTATTCCATCACCGTTATATCGCTTTCTTACCGTTGTCACATATTTATGGTTCCGTAGCAGGCTTTTTAACAGGAATTTATACCGGCTCCTATATCTATGTAAATCCTGATATGAAGAAATCTGTAGGTATGATTCCTTTTGTAAAACCGACCTGCCTTGTAGTAGTTCCCGGTCTTGCAGAAATTATCTTAGGGCTTGCAAGCGTTAAGGGCAAAGAATTTGTGGGTAGTGTAGAAGAAATGCTGGTTGGTGCAGCTCCCGTACCTCCCCGTATGATGAAGTCTTTCAGGGAAATGGGTGTTAAAGTTCTTGCAGGTTATGGTATGACAGAAGGTGCAAACCTTTCCAGCGCAAACTACAATGTTGAAGAGAAGCCCCATTCCATGGGTATGATTTATCCCGATCAGGAATATAAGATTGTTGATGGCGAACTTTGGATAAAAGGCGATAACGTAATGGTTGGTTATTACAATGATCCTGAAGCAACCGCAGCGGTATTGGAAGATGGCTGGTTAAAGACCGGAGACCTTGTTGAAGAAGATGAAGAAGGTTTTATCACTATCGTCGGACGTATTAAGAACCTGATTATTTTATCAAATGGTGAGAATATTTCACCTGAGGAAATTGAAGAAGTTTACTACAAAGAAAACTTTGTTAAAGACTGTTTGATTAAAGAAGACACCATGAATGGTGAGTCTGTAATCGCAATTGAAATTTTACCTTACGGACCTGAAGTGGAAGGTTTAAGCCCTGAAGAAATTCAGAAGAAGGCAGAAGATGTTGTTGCTAAAGTAAATGCAACCATGCCTACCTTTAAGCGAGTTACCAAGGTAATGACACGAAGCGAAGATTTCAAGCGTACCGGTGCAATGAAAATTGACCGTAAGGCACATATCTAGTAAAATATCAGGGGGAATGTTTCTTTGGGGACATTCCCCGCGTGTAGTTAAATAATAAAGATTAAAAGAGGACAAAAGAATGGTATTTGATAAGTTAATTGCAATTTTACAGAGAGTAAAACCTAATGTGGACAGTTCTTCCGTAACAATGGATTCCCGTTTGATTACGGACTTGGGCATCGATTCTTTATCCATGATGCTTTTGGCTATTTCCGTTGAAGATGAATTCGGAATTGAATTTGGGGATGACGTTAATTTCACTACGGTAAAAGAAATCTGCGATTATGTAGAGGCTAAAGCAAACTCATAGAAGCTGTGTAGTGTGGCATTTTTATGGAAAATGTAAATAAATGTCGAAAAGATGTTGGAAATATGTTATACTGAATAAGGCGAATTAAATGGGGGCTTACAAAATGGGCCCCCCATTCTATGTGAGGGAATAATGGTGAAGACAGGTTTGATTTTAGAAGGAGGCGGAATGCGTGGTATGTACACGGCCGGAGTTCTGGATTGTTTTATGGAAGAAGGGATTGTTTTTTCCTATGTGATAGGAAGCTCATCCGGTGTCTGTAATGCCATGAATTATGTATCCGGTCAAATTGGTCGTTCAAGGGATATGATGTTACTTCCTAAGAAAGAAAGTTACGCCGGAGTAAAAGAGTTACTTTTACACGGTTCTTTTTTAAATTTGAAGAAATTATTCCTGATATTGCCTTATCAGAAAAAAACCTATTTTGATTTTGATACATATTTTACAAGTTCCATAGAGAATGAATTTGTGGTGTCAAACTGCCTGACCGGTCAAGCGGAATATTTAAGCGAAAAAAAAGACGAAGAACGTCTGGCAGCCATTGCGACAGCATCCTGTTCATTGCCGGTAGTCGGAAAGGCAGTGAAAAACGGGGATACCTATTATATGGATGGAAGTATGACAGACCCTATACCGATACAGCACACGCTGGATAAGGGATGTAAAAAAATTATACTGATATCCACCAAGGGCGAAGGTATGGAGCCCAGTGATTTAAGTAAATATAACTGGGTAATGCGCATCCGATACGGAAAGAAGTTCCGTCCCTTTCTTGATGCCATTAAGAAACGCCTGGAGTTATATTTTAAACAATGGGAACTGATTTATGAATTGGAGAAAGACGGTGTGTTGTATTTGATTCAGCCTCAGGGCGAAATTGCAATCAGCCATTTAGAAACCGATCCCGAAAAATTAAGAAAAATGTACGATTTTGGATATGAGTACGGCAAAACCATTTTAAAAGATGTGAAAAAATTTCTTGCATCATAGTAAACAGATTCATCATAAGATGAAAGAAGTACAAGCAGAGAGAGGACCGACATATGAAAAAATTGAATGTTGGTGTGGACATCGGCTCCACCACTGCAAAAATTGTTATTACCGAAGACGACAAAGTTTTATATCGTAAGTACGAAAGGCATTATTCGCAAGTGCGGTCAAAGACTTTGGCGTTAATTAAAGAATGTGAAGCATACTTAAAAGATGCTTCTGTTAAGATTGCCATTTCGGGTTCGGCAGGGCTTGGACTGGCTGAAGCGGCAGGCTTTACTTTTGTGCAGGAAGTTTATGCTACATACGCGCTTGTGCAGTTGAAAGAGCCGGATACGGATGTGGTAATTGAATTAGGCGGTGAGGATGCGAAAATCATCTTTTTAAATGGCGGAGTGGATGAAAGAATGAACGGAACCTGTGCCGGTGGTACAGGAGCATTTATCGATCAGATGGCGACATTGTTGGATGTGACTCCGGACGAATTGGACGAAATGAGCCTTAAGTGTCAAAAGGAATATCCCATTGCTTCACGTTGCGGTGTATTTGCCAAAACAGATATCCAGCCTTTGATTAATCAGGGTGTTTCAAAGAATGATATTGCAGCAAGTATTTATTCTGCTGTGGTAAACCAGACCATTACCGGCCTTGCCCAGGGACGTAAAATTGAAGGAAAAGTTATGTTCCTTGGAGGACCGCTGTATTATAACAAAGGTCTGCGCAAGAGTTTTCAACAGACCCTTAAGCTGGCGGATGAAAATGCAATCTTTCCGGAATATGCCCTGTATTCCGTATCCATGGGTGCTGCCTTATTTGCTTCCGGTGTGGAAAAGGAATTTACCTATGATGAACTGATTAAGGCGGTAGAAGCAACCCTTTCCGAACAGAGACAGGTTGTCAGTATGCCGGCGTTATTTGATAATGAAGATGAATTGAAAGAATTTACGGAACGTCATGCAGCGGAGACCGTGGCATATAAAGATATAAACAGGTATAGCGGTAAAGCGTATTTGGGAATTGACTGTGGCTCCACAACAACCAAACTGGCTTTGGTTAGTGAAGACAAGGAACTTTTATGGTCCTATTACAATTCCAATAAGGGCAATCCTGTTGATGTGGTAAAAGAGCAATTGGAAGTAGTCTCTGAATTGTGTGGGGAAAGGATTCAGATTGCCGGCAGTGCGGTTACCGGGTACGGAGAACAGTTAATACGTAATGCCTTCCATATTGATAAAGGTATTGTGGAAACCATGGCACATTTTATGGCGGCAAAACATTTTTGTGATGATGTGGATTTTATTTTGGATATCGGCGGACAGGATATCAAATGTATTAAAATTAAGAACGATGCAGTAGACAGTATCATGTTAAATGAGGCATGTTCTTCCGGTTGTGGTTCTTTCATTGAGACCTTTGCAAAATCCCTGGGCTACCAGACACCGGAATTTGCCAAACTTGGATTAAAAGGTGATGCACCGGTAGATTTGGGTTCCAGATGTACAGTGTTTATGAATTCTTCCATTAAGCAGGCACAAAAGGACGGCGTCAGCATTGAAAATATTTCTGCAGGTATTTCTGTCAGTGTTATTAAGAATGCAATTTACAAAGTAATCCGTGCAAACTCACCCAGAGAACTGGGTGACCATATTGTAGTGCAGGGTGGTACTTTCTTAAATGATGCGGTTTTGCGCGCCTTTGAAAAGGAAATCGGTCATGCGGTAATCAGACCTGCTATAGCAGGAATTATGGGAGCATATGGAGCTGCTCTTTATGCGAAGAAGAGTCATATTGAAAAATCTACCACTATGTTGGGAGAAGAGCTGAAGAAGTTTACACATACCTCCAAAGCAGTGCAGTGTCAGGGATGTACCAATCATTGTTCGCTGACAATCAACACATTCTCCGACGGCGGTAAATATATTTCCGGAAACCGTTGCGAAAAGATGGGCAATAACGGTAAGAATATCACCCATGATATGAATATGTATGAATTTAAACGTAATCGTCTTGCGGCAATGAAGGAATATCCGGAACGTAAAATTACCATAGGGCTTCCACTCCAGCTGGGAATGTATGATTTGGCACCTTTCTGGTATGGTCTTTTTATTGAACTTGGATTTAACGTGAAGTTTTCGGGATTCTCAAGCCGTGAGTTGTACTTGCGGGGACAGGACAGTATTCCTTCCGATACCGTTTGTTATCCTGCAAAATTAATGCATGGACATATACACAAATTAATAGATGAGAAGGTTGATGCTATTTTTGCGCCCTGCCTTACGTATAATGTAGATGAGGGTGGCGGAGATAATCATTACAACTGTGCGGTTGTGGCATATTATCCCGAACTGCTGAAGGATAATATGGATGAGTTAAAAACAGTGAAATTCTTGCAACCGTTTTTAAACATTAATGATGAGAAGGAATTAATCCGGGAATTAAAACTGTATCTGCCGGAAGAATATGGAAAGTTTGACAGCAAGACTTTACGTAGGGCAATCCGCGCCGGCTGGTCCTTGTATAAGCAGTTCCAAGAAGAAAATCATGAGGAAGCGGATAGGATTATCAAAAAGGCCCGTGAAGAGGGTAAAAAAATCATGGTACTTGCCGGACGTCCTTATCATATTGATCCGGAAATCGGACACGGTATTGATTTGTTGGCGGAAACGTTGGGATTTGCGGTGGTTTCGGAAGATGGTATCAGCCACCTGACCACTATGCCCCGTGTGGCAGTATTAAACCAGTGGACCTTCCACTCCAGAATGTATGCAGCGGCCAAGTATGTAACCGGTCAGCCGGATATGGAACTGGTACAATTGGTATCGTTTGGTTGCGGTATTGACGCCATTACCACAGATGAAATCCGCAGTATTCTGGAACGTAAAAATAAAATTTATACACAGATTAAGATTGATGAAATCAATAATTTAAGTGCCGTCAATATCCGTCTCAGAAGTCTGATGGGAGCACTTGAAATGCGTGAGAACAAGTAGTTATCCGTCGGAGGATTAGTGGTAAAGCGGAAAAAATTCCATGATGTCATGGCGTGTGATATCAGAACGGAGCATAGAATGGAAATAAACAAAGCAGTAATTGATAATACAGACAATGGCATATCCATGTGGACGGAGGAAGATGATCAGGTTAAGCGCGTGGAATTTACGGCAGAGATGAAGAAGGATTATAAAATCCTGCTTCCTACCATGTTACCCCGCCATTTAAAAATGATTGCATCCTTATTGAAGGTATATGGATATGATGCGGAAATGCTGGAAAATACCGGACAAAGAGTAATTGATAAGGGACTTATGTATGTACATAATGATACCTGTTATCCGGCCACGTTGTGTGTGGGACAGTTTATTGATGCGTTGGAAAGCGGCAAATATGATTTAAATAAAACAGCGTTGCTTTTCACCCAGACCGGTGGCGGATGCCGTGCTTCCAACTATATTTCCTTAATGCGTAAGGCCTTAAAAAAAGCAGGGTACGGTCACATTCCGGTTATCTCATTGAATTTTGTGGGTCTTGAGAAAAATTCCGGATTTAAATTAAGCGTCCCCATGATTCTTCGCATGCTGTATGCTATTGTTTACGGTGATGTCATTATGTGTGTCTGCAATCAGGCTAAGGCATATGAAATCAACAAGGGCGACAGTGAAAAGCTGGCTGATGAATGGACGGAAAAGCTGGTAAAACAGCTGGCGGAGAAGAATATTTCTTACAAGAAGGTGAAAAAAACCATTGAGGAGATTGTAAAAGATTTTGCAGCAATCCCCAAGACCGGCGAAAAGAAAGAAAAAGTTGGTATTGTAGGAGAAATTTATGTAAAATTTTCACCCCTGGCAAACCGGAATCTGGAGGATTACCTATTACAGGAGGGAGCAGAACCTACTATGGCGGGACTTGTGGATTTTGCCATGTTTTATGTGTACGGACGTATGGAAGAATACAAAATGTACCGTATTCATAAGAAATCGGTGCATGCTTTCCGCATTGCATATAAACTTATGGAAAAAATCCAAAACGATATTATTGCAATTATTAAAGAGAAAAGTAGTTTTGATCCGCCCACTGAGTTCCGTAAGACGGTTGAGCTTGCCAGAGAATATGTTCATCTGGGAGTAAAGATGGGTGAAGGCTGGCTTCTAGTTGCGGAAATGGTTGAACATATTCATCGCGGAACCAAGAGCATTGTATGTACTCAGCCTTTCGGATGCCTTCCGAATCATATTGTTGGTAAAGGCGTGATGAAAGTCATTAAAGAAAAAAATCCCAATGTAAATATTGTTGCTATTGATTATGATGCCAGTGCAAGTGAGATTAATCAGCAAAACCGTTTGAAGCTTTTGCTTGCCAATGCAGAGAACGGAAAATTAAAATTATAGAAGCCCCCCTTTTTATTCTGTGTGGTTTTACAGGATAAAAAGGGGTTTTTTGTCGAAAAATTTCGCTTACGAAAGAAGAAAAAATTTGATAAAATAAGAAGAGAATGTTGAATTGCAATATTTAACGGTAATACTTTTTATAACGAAAGAAGCAAAGAAAGGAGAAGCTTATGTTTGAAGTAGGAGATTTTGTAATTTATGGCAGCGACGGTGTGTATCAGGTAGATAAGGTAGGTCCTTTGAACATGAGTGGTGTTCCTAAGGACAAGATGTATTATACACTGGTGTCTCCTTATATGAAGGGAAGTAAAATTTTCTCTGCGGTGGACAATCAGAAAGTCATTATGCGTGCAGTAATGAATAAGGACGAAGCGATGGAACTGATTGATTCCATGAAAGATATGGAGTTGTTGGAGATTCAGGACGATAAAAAGAGAAATGAAGTTTTTAAGGAAGCACTTAAGACTTATGACTGCAAGGAATTGGTAAAAATCATTAAGACTTTGTATGTCAGACAGGAACAGAAAATGGCAGAAGGAAAGAAAAACACTGCAGGAGATGAGAAGTATTTTCATATTGCGGAAGAACGCTTATATGGGGAACTTGCTATTTCTTTGGGCATGGACAAAAAGGATGTCAAGGAATATGTAGAGAAACGTGTAGCGGAACTTGCAGGAAAAGTGTAAGATAATGGAAAACATAAAACCCTGATTGGTTTTGCCAATCAGGGTTACTTTGGTTTTATAATACTTCTTCAATAAAAATGGTACGCTCTTTACCTAAGTCAATGATTTTGCTTTCCGTAATCGGACGGTTGAAACGATTATAATGTACTTTGACAATAGGGCGGCCGCCTTCATTTTTTCGGATGTTTGCCACAATCCCTACTTCTCCGGTAGATAGTCTTACCAGGGCACCGAGGGGATAAACCGGAATGGTAGATGTAAAACATTTTACCACATTGTAATCAAAGAAAATACCGCTTCCGCCATATATTTCTTCAATGGCTACATAAGGTTTGTTTCCTTGATAGGCAATGTGTGATGCATAGTGGGAGCATACTGCAACAATACGAGCAGATAAAGGGATATTTTCGCCTTGTAATTTTTTGGGATATCCGCTACCGTTCCAACGCTCGTGATGGCTTTGGATACATTCTGCTGCATCCCTGTCAATATTGTTTTGGATTGCAAAGTGGTATCCGTAGGTAGGATGTTCCATATATAACGCAAGCTGCTGACCATCGAAATTATCCTGACCGATTAAAGCAGGCATTTCGCATAAACCGATGTCGCTTAATAATCCGCCAATCATACATTTCAGAATTTGGTCAGGGCTTAATTCCATGCGTCCTGCAACCAGACCTGATAATACGCAGGTAATGATGCTGTATTGGTATAAACGTTTATTATCTGTTATTTTCTGTTCTAAGAGAAAGGAGAGAATGTCGTCGTTGGTTGAGAGACGGATTGCCAGTTTCTCGTTTTTACGGGCAAGTTCACAGATTTCATCGCTTAAGTTTGCTTCGGGTTGGTTAGGGCATAGAGCCTTGGAATAATTTAAGAAGTCTGCGATGAAAGCTTCGGCAATTTTATCCGTAGGTGATATGTATACCGTATTTCTGTCGGCAATGGCAACCCCGGGGATTTTTAATTCCCGCATCCGCGCAATGTTTTTTAAGCTGAGAGCAACGCCGGCTTTTAGTAAAATCTTATCGGAACCGGGCAATAGAACCGGTTTTTCCAATACCATACCGGGTTTGACCTGTGCAATGGGTAAATGCATTTTATAATCCCCTTTCAATAATAAATAACCACCAATTTTATTATAAAAAAACTTACGTTAAAAAGCAAACTAAATATGTAAATTTAGTGAAGATTTATTTTTGGGAAGGAAGTGTATTTATTTTACGGCACATGGAACCAAGCGCACGCTGCATTTTGTCGTTGTGTTCGCTGTTAAAATAAAAATGTGTTGCACCGTTTAACACGGATACTTTTATTTTGGGGTTTCCTTTTAAGTATTTATAGGAACGTAAGGAAACCAACTCATCCCACTGCGAAAAAAAGACTCTGCAGGGAATGCTGATGTGAGGAATGCATTTTCTGGTTGCGGAGATTTCTTTAAATAATTCCAGATAACGGGGAATCCAGCCTAAATATAACCATAATCGTTTATCGGGATGAATGCTTAAAGCATCTTTTTGGGCACGGCCGAAAACATTGTTCTCAGGAATACAGTTCCAGATGATTTTTAAGGAATTGCCTACACATATCGGTCTTAAAAGCGGAATCAGTGGTGTATCAATCAGGAAAAGTGCTTTAATCTTTTTGTTGCCGGAGCAGGCAGCCTGTATGGCGAATAAAGTTCCCATGGAATGTGCAATAATTACAATTTTGGAATAGCGTACACTTAAATAGGTCAGGGTGCGTTGTACCTGGGCTTTCCATTTTTGCATGGAACTGTGAGAAAAGTCCTGTACCTGTTTTCCGTGGCCGTCCAACAAAATGTTAAAAACGGACCATTCTTTTGGAATTTCCCTAAGAAGCGGATTGAATTGGTCCGGTGTTCCTAATATGCCGTGTATGCAGAGGGCTACAGCATCGGCGTCGGGGATTTCACGAATATATTCCTGATGTGCCATGGTAATTCTCCTTTCTTTTCCATTCTGTGAATATGTGTTATACTTTATTATAACATAAGGTAAAAGGTTAAGAAATAAGCGGTTATTATAATAATTATGTATTATATGTGAACGGGAGAATGCAATGAAAAAGCAATATAAAAAGATTCTTATAGGGGGCTTGGCAATAGGGCTGTTAGTAAGTCAGATTGCCTGCAATCGTTTGTGGATTCCTGAGGAGGAAACAGGGACGAATGCTTACATATTGGATGAGTTTGTTTCATCTGAGGAAGCAGAAAGCAGTCAGACCATTACTGAAGAAGAGAATCATTTTAGAACTGCAGGTGAAGTGGTTACCGATATAAAAATCGGCTGGAATGTGGGAAACAGTCTGGACAGCTACGGAGACTGGATTAAAGGAGAGACAACTTCGGATTATGAAACTGCGTGGGGGAATCCGGTCATCACAAGAGAGCTGATACAGTGTGTAAAAGCACAGGGGTTTAATGCTGTGCGCGTTCCGGTTACGTATCTGCATTTTATGGATGAGCAGGGGACAATAGATGAGGTATGGCTGGCGCGGGTAAAAGAAGTCGTGGATTATGTTATAGACGAGGATATGTATTGTATCATTGATATACATCATGATACGGGAGCAAGTGACAGTGCATGGATTGTGGCGGATCCGTATCAATACGAGAATGGAATGAAGGAGCGCTTTGCCTATGCATGGAAACAGATTGCAGAGTATTTTATTGATTATGATGACAGACTGATATTTGAAGGAATGAATGAGGTTTTGGATGCGTCATGGAACTGGGGTGGTTCCACCGGGGAAAATTATGAAGTCATCAACCAATTAAATCAGGTATTTGTGGATACGGTAAGAGCTACGGGAGGAAATAACGCAGAGAGAAACCTGATTGTTGTAGCATATGGTAATTCTTCGCATGAGTCACAGATGAGTGGCTTTGTCCTGCCAAGGGATACAACGTCAGGACATATGATTATCGGCATTCATGTATATGAGCCGGATGCATTCTGCAATGGAAATGATATTATCTGGGATGAATACGATAAACAAACGCTGGATGCTGCCTTTGAGCGGATTAACAGTTGTGTTTTACAGAGATACCGTATGCCGGTCATTATTGGAGAGTTTGGAAGCAGGGAATTGGAACCGTCTGAAGAAAACCGGCAGGCGAGAGCGGAATTTGCAGGATACTTTGTCCAAAAGGCAGAAGAGCTGGGAATTACATGTTTTTGGTGGGATGACGGTGGAAGCATGAAAATCATTGACCGTGTGAACAATAGTGTATATGATGAAGAAACTGTTCGGGCTCTGATTCAGGCATCAGAATAAAAAAATTATTAAAAAAATATAAAAAATAAAAAGGTTAAAGCATTGACAAAGTAACTACAGGTTTGTATAATGAAAGCGTATTATGTGTAGTTACATAAGCAATTATTATGAAAGAGAGGAGTTTATTGAAAATGACTGGAAAGACAGCGAAGATCGTTAGTTACATTACATGGATTGGTACATTAATCGTATTTCTTACTGGTGCACACAAGGATGATGAAGGTGTTAAGCAGCATTTAAATCAGGGTCTTATTTGCGCAATCGCATCTATTATCCCTATTGGTATTACACAGATTGCTGCATTAATCTTTGCAATCATGGGTATTGTTAAGGCATGTCAGGATGATGATACACCGTTACCTTTGATTGGAACATGGACTCTTATTAAATAATTTAATTAGATGCTTAAGAGAGAAGTTGATTTATCAACTTCTCTTTTTTTGTGCCAATTCTTGAATTTATATGCATAAAGCTATATAATAAAATGATATGTTATATTAGTGATATTGTGCCAAAGCGCAGGAATGGAGGACATTATGAAAATCACGGTTTTGGCCGGAGGAAACAGTACAGAGAGAGATGTGTCGCTGGTTTCCGGAACCGGAGTGTATCGCGCCTTAAAAGAAAAGGGACATCAGGTAATTTTGCTGGATGTTTATCTGGGTGTGGAATACGATGATTTGGATGTGATTTTTGAGGATAATAGGGATTGGGCAGAAGGAATGAAGGCTGTCAGTGAAAAGAATCCCACAATAGAGGAATTAAAGGCATTAAAACAGGGGGACGAGAACTTCTTTGGCAGAAATGTATGTGAAATCTGTAAGCGTTCCGATATGGTTTTTATGGCACTTCATGGAGCAAACGGTGAGGATGGAAGAATTCAGGCAGCATTTGATCTGATGGGCATTAAATATACCGGTACGGACTATTTAAGCAGTGCAATTTGTATGGATAAGGCAATTACCAAGGAATACTTCCTTATGGGGAAAGTCCCCACACCCAAGTCTGTTACGGTATATAAAGGTGAGGATGTCATGTCTATGGCGGAAACCATAGGATATCCTCTGGTGTTAAAGGTATCCCATGGCGGCTCCAGCGTGGGTGTTTACATGGTTCAGAATAAGGATGAACTTTTGCAGACTGCAAATGAAGCTTTCCGGTTTGAGGAAAAAGTACTTTTGGAACAGTTTATTAAAGGCAGGGAGTTTACCTGCGGATTGCTGGAAGGAAGGGCGTTGCCGGTAGTTGAAATTGCTCCTGTGGAAGGCTTTTATGATTATAAAAATAAGTATCAGGCAGGAAGCACAATTGAAACCTGTCCTGCTGATATTTCAAAGGAACTTACGGAAAAGATACAACAGGCGGCAGAACTTGCATATAAGGTACTGCATTTGCAGACTTATGCCCGTATTGATTTCATGGCAGATGAAGAAGAAAATGTATACTGTCTGGAAGCAAATACATTGCCCGGCATGACGCCTACCTCTCTTTTACCACAGGAGGCAGCTGCAGAAGGTATGGATTATGCGTCCCTTTGTGAACATATTATTGAGATTTCCATGAAAAAGTATCGTTAGAAAGGAAAACCGGCATGAAAAACATGACCTTGGAAAATATAGCCAAAGCCTGTGGCGGTAAACTTGTTTTAAAAGGAGCAGAATCGTCTTTTGAGATAGAAGGGGCCGTGATTGATTCCCGGCTTGTAAAAGAAAATTATCTTTTTTTTGCCACCGTGGGTGAAAGGGTGGACGGTCATGACTACATAAATAAGGCTTTTGCCTCGGGAGCCGTTGCGGCAATCTGCCAACATATTCCGGAAAATGCAGAAGGCACCTGTATTGTAGTTGAAGATACGTTCCTTGCGCTGAAACAGATTGCAAAATTTTATCGTGAGAATCTTGACGTAAAAGTTGTGGGAATTACCGGCAGTGTAGGAAAAACCAGTACCAAGGAATTTATTGCTTCCGTATTGGCGCGGAAATATAATGTGCTAAAAACAGAGGGCAATTTTAATAATGAGGTCGGGCTTCCGTTAACTGTCTTAAAAATTCGAGATGAACATGAAGTCGCGGTATTGGAAATGGGTATCAGTGATTTTGGGGAGATGACAAGGCTGTCTGAGATTGCACAACCGGATGTATGTGTGATTACCAATATCGGTCAGTGCCATTTGGAACAATTAGGTGACAGGGATGGTGTCCTGCGGGCTAAGACGGAAGTTTTTGCTCATTTAAAAGAAAACGGTACGGCATGTTTATTTGGTGATGATGATAAACTTCAACGTATTTCTCAGGTAAATGGGAAAAAGCCGGTTTTTTATGGTATGCAGACATCGGCAGACGTATATGCAACAGATGTGTTGAACAAAGGACTGTATGGCAGTGAATGCAGGATTCATGCAGGAGATATCGAAATAGATGCAAAGATACCTCTTCCCGGCAGGCATATGGTGTACAATGCCCTGGCAGCAACGGCGGTAGGGATTACCCTGGGTTTAACGGGAGAAGAGATTGGGGCAGGTATCGGTGCGGCAGAGGCAGTTAAAGGCAGAAGCCATCTGATTCATACAAACAAATACACCATCATTGATGATTGCTATAATGCAAATCCGGTGTCCATGAAGGCAGCTGTAGATTTGCTTGGAGAAGCGATTACCCGTAAAGTAGCAGTGTTGGGAGATATGTTTGAGCTGGGAGAAAATGAGAAGGCATTGCATCGCCGGGTGGGTGAGTATGCGGCGAAACAACGGATAGACGTATTGGTTTGCGTAGGCACATTGAGCAGGGAAATGTATGAGGGGGCCGTGAACGGAACTGAGGATAATCAGGATATGCAGGCTTTTTATTTTACAACCTTGGAAGAATGTCTTTTGGGCATCGGGGAAATTTTACAGCCGGAGGATGCGGTGCTGGTAAAAGCTTCTCATGGAATGCATTTTGAACATCTTGTAGAACAATTAAAAATCATGTAGCGCATCATGTAGCGTAAAGAGAGGAATTCGGAAGAAAATGAGTGAAGAACGGAATGAAAAAGTAAATGAAGCCGGTAAAGCAATGGTAGAAGAAGCTTATAGCAAAGTGGCAGATGAGATATATGCCAATGCAGATAAACAGGAAAAAAAGAAGCGTTCCCGGAGAGAGAAGAAAAAGGCAGAGCCCATTGCAGAGGCAGAACAGCAGGTTTCGGATGCGGATGAAAATAAATCATGGTATCAGAAGCATAAAAAGGCAATCGTGATTTCTGTTATTGTGCTGGTGGTGTTGATTGTTGCATGTATAGCAGGTCTTATCGGTTACTATAATTATTACAAATCATTGACCAGAGGCGTTCTTTTATATCAGGACGGCGGTAATATGATGAGTGTGAAAACATTTGAAGACCCGGTATATTCAGACCAGTGGAGCACATGGAATTTTAACGATAAGGGTGCAGATAATAACAGCAATCCCGGTGCAGTAACCACAGATGGAAAATATATTTACTTTGCAATGAATTCAAGCGGCACGGTCTTTGACTTATATTGCGCAAAAATAGGAAGTAAAGAATCGGTTCTGATTGCTTCCGGTGTAAATGACTATGAAATTGCTGCTAAGGGAGAAGTTTACTATACCCAAAATAATACACTTTATCGTTATCTGGTAAAAGATGGAACCATCCAGCATGTTTGTAATGAAGCAAAACTGTTCCGTTTTAATGATAAAAAGAGTGAGATGTTGATTCTTGGCAGTAACAATGTTTTAAGTACGATGAAAGTGACACAGGTGGGAAGTCTTACCACAGTGGAAGAAGGCGTAGTGGCTATTGTGGATGCATCGGATGATTTTAAAACAGTTGTTTACCAAAAAGCAGACGGTTTATATATGCTTACCAAGGGCGTAGAGAAAGTATTAATTACGAATGCTTATGAAGAATATCATGTGTATAACATTGATGGTAAATGCGAAGTCTATTATCTGACAGCGGAAAGAGGATTGTACTACTTTAAGGCAGGTGAAGATGAAAGCAAGCTGGTTACGGCAAATGTGTGTAAACTTCTTGGAACCGACAACGATGCGGCAATGTGTTTTGCCGCTATCGGGCCTAATCCTGAGCAGAGCAGTTATGTGCTGGTAAACGGTGGTAAAACCATTGAAATGAAGGATATCCAACTGATTGTACGGGGAGAAGAAATCGTTTATGATACTGCAGAAAAAAAAGTTTATTTCGTTGGTGTTAGCAATGCCGGAGACGCGGTAGGAACCCTGTACAGCATGGGCTATCAGCTTTTAGATAAAGGAAAAGTGGAAGCGGTAGCAAGCAGCGTGGTTTCCATCGAATACATGGATGGTGGCAGGTTATATACAAGTGTAGATGCGGGAAGCGGCAGTATAGACTTATATTGTGACAGTGTTCTTGTGGCAAATAATATTGTCAGCGGAAGTATACAGGAGACTGCTGACGGCAAGGGAATTGTTTTCCGATACCGTGTATCCGATGCAGAAGGTGATAGTATGCTGGCGGTATACGATGGAAAAGAAATTGTGGAAGTTGGAAGCTGTGTGGGTGAATTCTGTTGTGCGGTAACACAAAAGGATATATACCTGATGCAGTACGGTACGGAGGGATATGATTTATTAAAATATAACGGAAGAAGACTAAAAACCGTTATAGAGAATGTAGACAGATATCAGTATCTTTTCTATTAAATCATGGCCTGTCTTTATACATAAATTCATTTTGGAATCATACACTGAAAGTAAATAAAGGTTTGTAGGTATGTATGAAAAGAAAATGGTATGTAGTGTTGATTGCTGTCATGATGATTATGCTGATGACAGGATGCGGAAGTGAGGAAGCGTCAGACGTAAAAATTAAGGATTTGGATTTTACGGTTGTTGCTACGGAAAATATACCGGATGAGCTGATGG
Organism: uncultured Lachnospiraceae bacterium; assembly: GCA_964651555.1. Lineage (GTDB taxonomy): Bacteria > Bacillota > Clostridia > Lachnospirales > Lachnospiraceae > UBA3766. The sequence goes on from CAZYVY010000009.1 coordinate 30,036, forward strand.
TGCATGTGGAGGAAGAAAAGGCGCAGGCGTTTTATCGCACATATTCAGATGGTGATTTTATGTATTTATGCGTAGGTTATGGTGAACAGCAAACCGGAGGCTACAGTATTTTGGTCAATGCATTGTATTTAACGGAAGATGCGGTATGTCTGGATACTACGTTGATGGGACCGGGAGCCGGAGAGGAGCAGGGGGCTTTCAAATCCTATCCTTATATCGTTATCTGTACGGAATATATCGACTGCCCCATTGTATTTAAGTAAAAGAGAAAATAACCGGAGGTTGCCAATGATAGTAATAAAAAACGGCTATATGATCAATCCGAAAAGCGGATTTGAAGGGAATGCGGATATTGTTATCAAGGATGGAACAATTGCGTCTATCGGCTGCGCAGGGGAGTATGCCGCGGCAGAAGTGATTGATGCAACGGGGCTTATTGTGGCCCCCGGTCTTGTGGACGTGCATACCCACTTCAGAGATCCCGGATTTGAGTATAAAGAGGATATTTATACCGGAGCCAAAGCAGCAGCGGCAGGCGGTTATACCACGGTTATTATGATGTGCAATACCAAGCCCACCATTGATAATGTGGAAACATTGTCATATGTCCTTAACAAGGGCAAGGAAACCGGTATTCATGTTGAGAGCTGCGGCGCGGTAAGTTTCGGGTTAAAAGGCGAGAAATTAACCGATATGGATGCCCTTGCGGAAGCAGGAGCCATTGGCTTTACGGATGACGGTATTCCCTTGATGGATGAGGAGATTCTTAGGGAAGCCATGATAAAAACGGCAGCGTTGAATATGCCTATCAGCCTCCATGAAGAGGATGCTTCTTTAATTACCAATAATGGAGTTAACCGCGGAAAAGCTTCTGAGCATTTTGGAATAGGTGGTTCCCCAAGAGAAGCGGAGATTAGTCTTATTGAGAGGGATTTGCAGATTGCTTTGGAAACCAACGCAATTGTAAATGTACAGCATATCAGTTCCAAGGAAGGTGTTGAACTGGTGCGTAAGGCAAAGGCTGTGCCCGGCAATCGAGTACATGCGGAAGCAACGCCCCATCATATTGCATTGACGGAAGAGGCGGTCATTGCCAAGGGAACCCTTGCGAAGGTAAATCCCCCCATTCGTACAGAGGAGGATCGTCTTGCTATTATTGAAGGCTTAAAAGACGGAACCATCGACATCATAGCGACGGACCATGCGCCCCACGCAAAGGAAGAGAAGGACAAGCCTTTAACCGAGGCACCCAGCGGTATGTTGGGATTGGAAGCGGCATTGCCTTTGTGCATTGAGAAACTGGTAAAAGAGGCCGGTATGTCTATGATGGAAGTCTTGGACAAGCTGACTGCCAAGCCTGCGGCAATGTATAACATTGACAGAGGTGATTTGCGCGTAGGCGGACCTGCGGATATCGTGATTTTTAACCCGGATGAAAAATGGACAGTGACAGGTTTTCAGTCCAAGTCCCGGAATTCGCCTTTCTTGGGAGAAGAACTGATGGGTAAGGTAAAGTATACGATTTGCGAAGGCAAGGTAGTGTATAAGAGCTAGTTATGCAATCGTTATGTTGCATACATTAAAAATGAATTAGAAAAGATATATGTTTGAAATGTATATCTTTCATGGATAAAAAGGACGGAGGAAATGGTATGTTTTATCGTAAAAAAGAAACCGCTAAAGTCTACAGCCAGACTGAGATTGCGGAAGGCATCTATGATTGCCTGATTGAAACAGAAGCAGCAGTTCACGCCAATGCGGGACAGTTTATCGGCATTTATCCCAAGGATAAATCACATCTTTTGGTGCGTCCCATCAGTATTTGTGATGTGGACAGAGAGAATAAAAGAATGCGTCTTGTATACCGTGTGGCAGGAGAAGGAACCAAGGAATTTGCCACATACAAGGCAGAAGATACTATGGAGATTCTTGCTAACTTAGGCACTGGTTTTCCTGTAGAAGAGGCAGAAGGTAAAACCGTTGTTCTTATGGGCGGAGGTATTGGTATTCCGCCTATGTTAGGTCTTGCAAAATCCTTGAATGCGGACAAGCATATTTTCTTGGGATATCGTGACAAATACAATTTCCTCGCGGATGATTTTATGCCCTACGGTAACGTGTATATTGCAACGGAAGACGGTAGTGTGGGTTGTAAGGGCAATGTATTGACTGCATTACAGACAACTATAATTAAGCCTGATATGATTATGGCCTGTGGGCCTATGCCTATGCTTCGTGCGATTAAGAAATATGCAGAAGAGAATAATATTACCGCCTATATTTCTTTGGAAGAGAGAATGGCCTGCGGTGTGGGTGCCTGCCTTGGCTGTGTATGCAAAACCACCAAGAAGGATCATCATTCTCACGTAAACAATACAAGAATTTGTACGGAAGGCCCCGTATTTGATGCTAGGGAGGTGGATATTTAATGAATACTCAGGTTACTATTGCAGGTGTTACTTTTAAAAATCCCGTTATGACAGCATCCGGTACTTTCGGTTCCGGTATGGAATACAGTCAGTTTGTAGATTTGAATAAATTAGGTGCGGTTGTGACCAAGGGCGTTGCCAATGTGCCCTGGCCCGGCAATCCCACCCCCCGTGTGGCGGAAACCTACGGCGGCATGTTAAATGCCATCGGTTTGCAGAATCCCGGCGTGGACGTTTTTATCGAAAGAGATTTGGAGTTCTTAAAGAAGTTTGATACCCCGGTGATTGTAAATGTTTGCGGTAAAACGGTAGAGGATTATTTAGAGACTGTGGAACGCTTGAATGATACTAATGTAGCAATGATGGAAATTAACGTTTCCTGCCCCAATGTAAAAGAGGGTGCAATTGCGTTCGGTCAGAAGGCAGATTGTCTTTATGATATTACTTCTCAGATTAAAAAGGTTGCGAAGAAACCTGTGATTATGAAGTTGAGTCCTAATGTTACCGACATTACCGAAATGGCTAAGGCAGCAGAGGCAGCAGGTGCGGATGCAATTTCTTTGATCAATACCCTTACCGGTATGAAGATTGACGTAAACAGAAGACAGTTTGTGCTCGCCAATAAGACAGGCGGCTTGTCTGGCCCTGCCATCAAACCCGTTGCGGTTCGTATGGTTTATCAGTGTGCCAATGCAGTGAATATCCCTATCATCGGTATGGGCGGTATTGCTACTGCGGAAGATGCACTTGAGTTCATTATGGCAGGTGCTACGGCAGTATCTGTGGGTGCCATGAATTTTATGAATCCTTATACCACAATTGAAGTTATAGAAGGGATTGAAGGATATATGCTTAAGAATAAGGTTTCGGATATCAAGGAACTTATCGGTTGTGTGAAGTAGGAGAAGTGAAGCATGAGAAGAAGAGGTGTACGTTTAGATTTATTTATATGTATGATTATTGTGACTGCAATTTTTTGGGGTCTTTTTACGCTAACAGAAAAATTGGGTGTCCTTGATATTGCCTTTGATGCGATAGGGACATTAGTGGATGGAGGTAGCAATGTTGCAGATGGTGAAGTTGGGGGTAGAGCTACCCCTAACACTCCCAGAGCAACATCCATGCAAGACCTTGTAGAATTCTCTCGGCGTGGGCAGACTTTTACCATAGAAACCCGCGCTGTTGAATATTATAATTACGGAACTTTTGTTGAGGATAATTATGAGTGGCGTATTTTAGAAATCGACGATAATAATGCCATGGCGGTAAAATTGAATATTGATAATATTCAGGACACGAACGGTTTTAATGATAAGATTTTGCCGGTAGGCAGAATTGTAGTCGAACAACCGGGAGCTCTGGATGAAATGCAGGAAATGGTATCCGGCGAAGATTTTACACTTATTACCAATGCATACATTGATATGGATGGAGAAGCGAATGCTACTTATATAAGCCCAATGTTACAGGGGTCAATGATTCTTATTACTTTGGCAGGACCTGTGATGGGTATTTTGGCTTTTGTGATTTATATTTTGAGTATATTCGGAGTGCATGCTATTTTTGTAAAATTGGGTATCTTTCCACCGGTATTCCGCTCAAAAGGTAGCCAAAGTCAGTAAAGAATTTGTGGTCCTTTTGATTAGATGATAGAAAAGGGGATAGGGGGATGAATGAATTCACTATCAAACAGGCAAACATAGAAGATGTACATATTATCCTTTCGTTTATCAAAGATTTGGCGGAATATGAGAATATGTCCGACCAGGTGGTGGCTACGGAAGAACTGTTAAAAGAACTTGCGCGCATTGCCGTATCACAGGGATGCGGTCGCCTGGAGTGGAGTTGTCTTGACTGGAATCAGCCAAGCATTGATTTTTACCTGTCTCTGGAGGCAGTGCCTATGGACGAATGGACACAGTATCGTTTGACCGGAGACACATTGAAAGCATTAGCAAAGTAATATTTTATTAAAATCATATTAGTAAAGTTACTACTGCGAATGATTAGAAGGGAGACCAAAATGGAAACTTTAAATGCAGGTCTGGAATTAAAAGATTTGTCCATTCAAGTGATTCAGGAGAGCAGGGCGAAGAACGAAGTTAAAATTTTGGAAGAGCGTCTGGCTGAATTAAAAAAAGAACTTGAACAGGCAGAGGCGGAGAAAAATAAAGAAGTAAAAGAATCAGAGGACGCGAAGAATAATGTCTTTATGAGACTGTTGTTTTCTTCCAAGATAGATAAAGAGGAACTGGAGGCCTATGCTGCGACAGAACGGTATGACTTGGCATTAGAGGCATATGAGGTGGTGGAATCACAACTTCATAATGCGAAAAGCGTGTTAGCAAAGTTTGCCGGTTGCAAAGAAAAATATGAAAAAGAATATGCTGCAAAAAGGAATGCTTTATTGGCTGAAAAAGGCGCAGATGCAGACAAAATCTTGGAACTTGAGGAAGAAATTGATGTGCTTACCATAAGATGTAAGAATGCGAAAAGAACCTTGGATGTTTGCAACGAAGCCTTTGAGACTGCAATCTTAATATTGAATCGTATGGGTGCGGCAGCATATACGACCGAAATGGATCCGGTATATAGTAATGAAACGGGTGATGTCTTTGATCTTTCAACAACAAATAATGAAATTGCTGCTATAAATTTGGCAAAGGAATTAAGGGAGTTGTTAAAAAAGTTACGCAGGGAAATGCAGATTATTGCTATGCGCGTAGAAATTAGAGATGCCTGTCTTGATTTTAAGAACTCAGATGACTGGGTTAGAGTGATTAGCGCCAGAAATAAAACCCGTGAACTGAACAGTTTGGACACATTGCGAGTGCAAATTACCGAAATGACAGATGATATTTCAAGAAGCCGAAAAGAGATTGAAACATATATTAAGGATTGTGAAATGCAACTAAAAACAAAGAAAAAAGAGTTGGAGCAATTTATATTTCAATAAAAACCGAATGGACCGAGAGTGAAATAATTATTTCACTCTCGGTTCATGACCTTTTATCATCACTTCATCACAATCAGTTTCTGTCCCTTGCGTACGCTGTCTGTAGTCAAGGCGTTCTGTTCTTTAATTCTTGCCAGAGGCACGCGATATTCTTTACCGATATTCCATAAACAATCTCCTTCTTTTACAAAGTAAACGGCAATACCGGGACGGTTTTCGGTTCTGCAGGATTCGTTTTCGGATTCTTCAATGTTGTTTACTGCTTCAATCATGTTGCGGTCATAGGCAAAGATTTGGAATGATGCAGTTGCTTTTACATCAAGACTGTCGCTGCCGGCGGCGGTAACTGAGCATTGTTCCAAATTGGCGTTGAGCTGGTATATGGTTTGCTCATTGATGCCGGGAATGTCAATGGAATACTTAAAGGGAACTTCAACGTTTCCGGCTCTGTACGGGAAACGATCATCATCGGTAATGTATACCATGGTTACAGCGATATAACCTTCCACTTCTACCGCGTTCTCATTGATATGAGCGCTTTCAGGGATTAATTCGGCAAAGCTGTATTTAATCTGAAGGAGTTCTTCGCCTTTGGTATTAAAAGAAACGTTCTCCTGAAGACGCATTAAGGCTGTGGATTGGGCCAGTAAGGTTTTTATATTATATTTTTCATATCCCACAGTCAATTCATTATGGACACCATATACGTCACAGATATATTCCAAATGAATATCTTCATATAGTTTTATATATAAATCCATTACCACATCAAAACCAAGGATGCGTTCTTCACCATCCAAATCGGGTCGGATTTCACAGTCCTTTTGGGAGAGTGTGTAGGTAATATCGGGTATGAGATAATCTTGGCTGCCGTTACATTCAATACTGTGACTGAAAGGAAAGGAAGTTTCAAAGAATTCATAGCCGGAATCATCCCCGGAGCGATAGATAAGAGAAATGTTCACATCGCCTTTTATGTTTAATTTTTCATCGCCGGGCTTGAACTCCACGTCGCCCAGGAAAATATCATTCCAGAGGATTTCAGACATATCGGGAAGATTTGTGGGAAGTTTAATTTCGTCCCGGATACGGCAGATGTCTTTTTTCATAACAGCTATGCTGAGTAGTTGTTGATGGCAAAGACGATATTCTACAGGTTCGTCCCTGGTGACGCCTGTGCTGATTTCTTCAGTATAAACGGATTCCCGGAGCGCAGTAAGTAAAAGCAGGGCCTGCACATTGATTTTTCGGGAATTAATGGTTGAAATATGTATATGTTCCAAATCAGCGGTAACGAGAGGATTATCGCCGGAAGAGATACAATCAGCATTTAAGCGTTCTTCAAAGGGGATTTTACCGCTAAACGAATGCAGGGCACCGAAACTGTCATCAGCTTCGTATAAAAGTTGGTAAACAAGCTTTCCGCGTATCAGAATCTGCTCGTCGTATGCACGCACCTCTTCGATTTTTATCATACCGTCCGTCAAAAGAATACGGGAGATGTCCGCTTTGTTATCGCTGACATTGCAATCCTCATCTAACGTAAACTGGGTTTCGACCCGGCAATCGGTACGATCCATATGTATATTGGTTTTGATTAAGTCCATAACGAAACTCCTTTCAACAAAATAAGACTCTGCACCTATTCCTTAAAGAATATGCATGCAGAGTCTTAAATATTCGGTTTCGTTATAAGATTACTGCCTGAGCAGGGAAATTACTCTGTTGCAGCAGTCTCTGTGGTTTTGCCGACAAGCTTATCAAATTTCTCCATGACAGCTTCATATGTTCTCTGGGAAATGTCAGGAAGTTCTCCGCCCCAGGTTTCTTTTGCTTTGTTAAAGCCCTGTATGAATGCGGAACGCATTTCTTCCAGTTTGTCAGGGTCATCACCGGCTAATGCAATAGCGAAATCAACAATACGGTCTGATGTTGCATTTACACCCCAGTACCCGTCTTCTGCGATATCTGCTTCGGCTTGTGCTTTTGTTGCGGCATCTACGGTAAAATTACCGCTTGCAAGGAACTGCCACATGTTTTTGGCTGTTCCGTAGGCATTGCCCTGTCCTGCAATCAATTGCTGTACAATGTTTTCAAGCTGGGCTGTGCGGGCTTCGTTTTCTGCCTTGATATAATTGGCAATTTTTAAATTTGCTGCTTTTTTAGTTTCGGCTGCCGTGCTTGCAGAAGATTCATAAACAGCAGCAGGTTCTTCGGTTTTCTTTGCGGTTTCTGTCTTCTTGGAAGAATCAACCTTGGTTGAATAAGCACTGTAAGTTGCTTCCATTGATGTAGTTACTGAATTTACACTCATTTCTTTACCCTCCTTGGCTGTGTTATTTTGACGCAATTAGTCCATTAACTGCTTTCTGATAAATATTTCGGCATATTTATCAGAAAGTTTATAGTAAGGTGAAGATTTTCTGAAAGAAATGTAAGAATGTACGGCAAGAAACGGGATGAATCTTGAGGCGGCGGATAAAAAGTGATATACTTTTATCAGTATTTCAGAAAGAATTAAAGATAAAAATGATAAAAAAGTATTCGGAGGCTGAAGATGGAGCGTTTGGAATTGAATGCATATGCAAAAGTAAATCTGGGACTGGATGTTTTGAGAAGACGCGAGGACGGCTATCATGAACTGCGCATGATTATGCAGACTGTGGATTTATATGATACATTGACACTGGAAAAAACGGAAGACGAAGGGATTTCCATGACTTGTAATGTGGAAGGACTTCCCTGCGACGAAAGTAATTTGGTTTATCAGTCTGCTAAATTGATGTTTGATGAGTACGGACTTTCCGGCGGCATGCGCATGCATCTTGAAAAAAGAATCCCCATGGCGGCGGGGATGGCGGGCGGAAGTACCGATGCGGCAGCAGTGTTTAACGGAATAAATGAATTGTATCATCTGGGAATTGCCAAAGAGAAACTTTGTAAACTTGGAGTAAAAGTAGGTGCGGATGTGCCGTACTGTATCGTTGGCGGAACTGCGCTCTCTGAGGGCATAGGTGAAGTATTAACACGTCTTCCCAATGTGCCGGATTGTGTAGTTTTGATTGCAAAGCCTGATTTTGATGTTTCTACCAAATATGTATTTGAAAATCTCCATGCAAATTCCCTGACATATCATCCGGATATTGATGGGATGGCAGAAGCTATCCGAAACGGTGATTTACCGGGAATGATTAAACTGATGGATAATGTGTTGGAAACCGTAACGGAAAAAAAGTATACGGAAATTACAGCGATTAAAAATGTCATGAACGGGCATGGTGCCATGCGTGCCATGATGAGCGGAAGCGGTCCTACGGTGTTCGGTTTGTATGAAAATAAAAAAGATGCAGAGGCGGCAGCGGAAGCAATCCGGGAGCAAAAGCTTGCTAAACAGGTCTTTGTTTCAGGTTTTTATCATCCCATAAAATAAATAAAAAATGTATATCCTTCCGGGAAGAAGGCAATGCTTAGTGAAGAAGATGCATCTGACAGAAAAGAAACGCAGGCACAGACCGGCGAAATTTAGGAGGATATACATTGAAAGACATTAAAAAATGGAGCTATCTGGCAATCATTACGTTATTATGGTGGGGAGTTCTGTATCCGGAGTTCAGTCTTACGGCAGATAACTGCCGTATTGTGGATGAAAACGGTGTGGTCTATGAATATGAAATTCCCTACGGCGCACTGGCAGAAGAAGTGATGAATGCAGATACAGACCGGGTGGTTATAAAAAGCAGATTTTTTGCATTATTGGAAGAATGGAGTCGAGGCATTCATGAAGAAGAATGTACGGATTAGAATATGCGGACGGCAGTTTTTAAACGGTGAAAGCGATGAAGCAATCGTTGAGGCAACGGGAGTCTGGGAAAAGAAAGAGGCAGTTTCAAAATTGATATATGATGAGCAACCGGAAGAAAGCGGAGCGGTGGTTCATAATTGTATTACATATTCACCAAGGGGAATTAAAATAGAAAAGAGCGGTGCCCTTGCTTCGGATTTGTATTTTGTGGAAAATAAAGAAAGAGCCATTACCTATAAGACGCCGTACGGAGTCTTATCCATGGAGAGCTGGTGCAGGAAAATCACAATCAAAGAAACAGAAGAAAAACTGCACATCTTACTGGAATATGATTTATATGCTTCAGGGGAATTACTTTCAGAAAATGTAACCGAAGTTACTGCGGAAGAAATAGAAGAAGGATGAGAAGATAATAAGAAAACCGTGAGACCGGATTGACCGGTGTCACGGTTTGTTTTGTTATAGATTATTTTACGGGTTTTGCCCCTGCCTTTTCCTGAAGCTTTTCTATATTGCGCTTGAAGAACCCTTTTTTCTGCTGGGGAGCAGGGATATTTTTACCATGGAGACCTTTTACTCCAAGGATATACATGCCACTGACTGTAGCCTTTACCTCCCGTTTTACGGGAACGGAATCAAATATCTTATCATCACAAAGTAAAGAAGTAATCTGAGGTCCGATTTTTGCTTTTACCACGTATACTTTCATGTTACGTGACATCTTAGGTGCCTGATCCAAAACGGATTGGGGAAAACCGGCATCTTTTAATTTTACTCTCTTTTTATCGATGATAAGCATGCTGACGGTTTGTTTGTTCTGTTCCATCAACTGCTGCTGCTCTGCCTGCTTCTTCTCCATTTTCTTTCCGATAAAGTAAAGAACAACAGTAACAATAATTAAAACTGCCAAGATAACAATGGTAACAATCCATCCTGTACTAAGCTTGGCCAATAAAAGGAATTCCATGCTTCATGCCTCCTATAAATTCAATTCATGTACAGAACATTGTAACATTCTTTTGATTAAAAGGCAAGAAAAAGTGCCCCGTCATCGGGGCACTTTGCTGATTATAATGTTTTGGCCCAAATGGCGAGTATTGCAAGACCGATGGCTCCTAAGGTAGCAATAATGTTTAAAATTAAAGCGATAATACCTAAGACACCTTGGTAAAGTTTTCCAATGATAAGAAAAGGCTTTGGGGTGTTGTAATCAGGGGCGTATTTGTTATATAATAAAAATAACTATGGACAAAGGAGGACGCAAAATGCACAAGAGAATTATGCATATATTGATTGCCGTATTGGTACTTGTGTCACTTTGCGGACAAACAATATATGCAACTTCATCCGGCGCGATTCAGCAACAGTTAAATCAGGCAGAAGAGGAATTGGAGCAAAACCAGAATGAACTGGAAGAAATTGAAGGAAATATTGGTTTTCTTGAGAGTGAGCAGGGTGAAATTGAAAGCGAAATTGAAATTCTGACAGAAGAAATTGTTGGAATAATGGCAAGTATAGAGCTTCTGGAAGATGATATTGCAGCAAAAGAAACAGAGATTGCGCAGGCACAAAAAGACCTGGAGGCTGCTATTGCAAGGGAAGAACAACAATACGAAGATATGATGGTTCGTTTGAAAGCAATGTATGAAAAGGGAGAAGATTCTTATCTTGCCATGCTTTTGGAGTCGCAGAGTTTGTCTGATATGTTTACAAGACTGGAATACATACAAAAAGTATATGATTATGACAATCAGCTTCTGGAAGAATATGAGCAGACAAAGCTGGAGGTTGCCCGGTTAAAAGAAACATTGGAAATTGAGGAATCGGAACTGTTGGCGGCAAAAGAAGAGTGTGAGATTGAGCAGGAAGAACTGGAATCTATGGTGGCAGAATTGCAAGTGATTTCGGACGATTATGCGGTTCGGATTGCATCGGCAGAACGCCTGGCTACAGATTATGCTAACAGAATCAGAATACAAAATGCAGAGATACGCCGGTTAGAACAGGAAAGACAGGAGGCTCTGGAGCGGGAAGAAGAGGAGCGCAGGCAGGAAGAAGAACGCAGACGTCAGGAAGAAGAAAGCCGGCAGAATAGTGAAAAAACAGAAAACGGAAATGATGACGGTACAAATACAGGAAATACGGATGAGGAAGAAGGTACTACAGGTGCGACGTCTACAGACACAACCACGTCTGAAACAACTACGCCGGAAACAACTACCCCAAGCACAACACCGTCTAATGAAGGGAATCGGTTTACCGGTTCTGCGTACACGTTGGATACATCAGTAATTACCGGGGCTAACGGAAGTGATGCAGGCAAAGCGGTTGCTTTATACGCAATCCAGTTCTTGGGTAATCCTTATGTAATGGGTGGAACATCCCTGACAAACGGAGCGGACTGTTCAGGCTTTACGCAATCTGTATTCAGTCAATGCGGATATTCCATTCCCAGAACTTCCTATTCACAAAGAAATGTCGGAACAGAGGTTGCTTATGCAGATGCACAGCCCGGAGATATTATCTGTTATGCCGGACATGTGGCGATTTATGTGGGCGGCGGTAAAATTGTGCATGCCAGCTCAGAACGCACCGGAATTAAAATTTCCAATGCGACATACAGAACTATTCTCTCTGTCCGGAGAATTGTGTAAGAAGATAATATATAGGGGTATATTATGGTTGATAGAATATATGAAGATAAAAAAATATATACGCTTCAACCGGGAGAAATTATTTTTAAGTCCGGTGACGGTGTACAATTTCTGGCAATGATCGTTGTTGGAGAAGCAGTTGCCCAAACATCCTGTGGAACAATATCCTTAAGTGTGGGGGATATGTTGGGAATTGCGGATATATGGACCGGAAACTACGGTTTTGATTATGTGGCGGTTTCTGAGTTAAAGGTATGTATGTATGCTTGTACGGAACCCAGCTTGAACAGACCGTTTTTTCATGGAGAGAAGCGTCTGCTTTCGGTTAGTGTTCTTTCCATGATCCGCTTTTTAAGACAGGCATGTCAATTGCAGAACCAGTGGTATCAAAGAAGTAAAAGAGCTTATGGAAAACTAAAAGTAAGCTACGAAAAATACAAGAATTTTATAAAAAAATATGGCATTACCGCAGGATTTATTGATGACATTCAGGATCTGGAGGCTGATTATCAGTCATACGGCACGGAATCTTATACGGAAGATGTGGTGAATGAACTATCTTCCTTAACCATTGAGAATGTTGAGGGATTCCTTGGAAATGCGCCTTTGGTTGCAATGGCATTTCTGAAAAGATTAAATGATTCCCTTCTTGTTATCATACCTGCAACCGATAAGGATATGCAGTTTTATTATGATATGAGCGACTTGTTTTACGGAAAAAGCGAAGAATCATTATTCTCCGGTTATTATCGCATGGCATTAAAAATCCGTGATACCAAAGGGGAGCTTCAGCCGGTTGTTCAGGAGATGAATTCCATCCTTGCTCTTGCGGAGACAATGGAAAAAGAATTCTGCGAGGTTACATCAAAAGAATTGGTTTCGCAAAGTGAACGGCTGAGGGACGCCATCGCTGTATTGCATACTCAGGCCGAAGAGGAAGAAACAAAAATCATCAGCAATTATACTGCCAACGAAATGCAGGAGGCACATAGCGCGTTTGCCGGATTAACCAAAAAGTTGCTGGAATATGCAGGTGTTTCGCAAGAAAAGATGAAAGCGTTTTTAGATGGTTTGACGGCTTTTCGTGTATTGGCCAAAAATCAGTTCAGGGCACCCAATGCCAGTGCAGTGATTCGTGAGTTTGAAGCACTTTTTTATGAATTGTATGAAGCTGTATTCAAACAAAAAGAAACAGATGAAGAAGCACCGTTTTGGGTAAATCTTTTTCTGGATTACGGTATATTGAGTGATGTGGATTTTGGCAAAGAGGATCAGGTAAAGATATATCATCTTGCCAAGGAAAGAACCTATGGCGGAACTTATCATGTGTATACAATCAGTCAATGGCTGCATAAAATCTATATTGGCGAGAAAGAACCGTCCAGAGATGAATTGGGAAGGGATTATAAGGAATTTTTACAGGAAATCAAGAAAAAGAGAAGTCTCAGCCTGAAGGAAGAAAAGGAATATATGAATGACGCCATGGGTAAGGTGCGTTTTGAAATTAAGAATTTTTTCAGAGCAAACAACCGTATTGTGTATAGTGCCAATGCAACGTTTTGTCCTTTTGCCGCGGGAGATGAAATTTCCGGCAATATTGCCCAGAGTATTTTATCTTATGAGCGTCTTGCAGCGGTATTGGATAAAATCCGTGGAATTGATTTCGCGGTTTTTTATCGGGAATATTCTTTCTATAATAAAGATGGACAAATCAAGTCCCTGCGGTTAATGACGGAAGTATTGCCCGATATTATTTTAATTCCGCATGTGGGATATCGTGCCAGCATGTGGCAGGAAATTGAAGGAAGAAAACGTGTCAGCCCGGCACGTTTTGCAATTCCCTTGTATCCCCAGGGAGATTTGTATGAGATGGTTTTGCATGTAGTAGGGCGGTATCGTTGGGAGTTCTGCCGTACAGAGCAGGGTGTGCGTTGGAATGATGTTTCCGAAAAATCGCTCACTTCCGAATATTTTGATTACATACAGTTTTATCGTAAAAATAATGATTTATCCGATGCGGCAAAACAAAAACTGAAAGACAGGGTGGCAAGATTCCGCAATAATGTTTCTGAAATTTTTATTTCGGATTATATGATGTGGGTAAAATATGAGTTGGAAGGTGCCAATCGCCTGAATAAGGTTTGCCGGGGAATTATGGCAGAGTATTGCCTGTTTGGAAAAGATATCAGGAGTACATTAAAACAGAACCCCATGTTTGAGGAAGCAATTCGAAGAGTGGAAAATAAGCGGACAAAGAAAGAAAAGGAATTCGAAAGATACCTTTTATCTCTGGAAAACAAGAAGATTGTACCGGAACGGGAACTGGAAGAGCATATGAATTTCTTAAGGTTGTAATCTTGATTTATCCAAGTCCCTGTGCTATTATATCCTAATTGAGGTTTTTGACGAAAAAACACGAAAAAGTGATACCGATGAGAGGAAGTGGCGGCTTGGAGGAAAAAAGAAAATTTTATATTGTCTGCGGTCATTATGGTTGCGGTAAAAGTAATTTTTCTTTGAATTTAGCCATTGACCGCGCCAAGCAGGGACGTAAGGTTATGCTTGTGGATTTGGATTTGGTGAATCCTTATTTCCTGTCATCCGGATATAAAGAGAAGTTGGAGACCATGGGAATTACCGTAATTGCTCCCATGTTCGCAAATACCAATGTGGAAACGCCCGGATTTCCGATTAATCTGAATTTGATTTTCGAAACCGACGCAGATGTGATTATGGACGTAGGTGGTGATGATGCCGGTTCCGTGGTACTGGGAAGATTTCATAAGCAGTTGGAAGAAACGGATTATGAGATGTTGTATTTGGTAAACCGATACCGTAACTTGACAGTAACGCCGGAAGATACACTGGAAATTATGAAGGAAATCGAAAGTGCTTCCAGATGTAAGGTAAAAGCAATTATAAATAATTCTCATTTGAAATATGATACTGCATGGGAAACCATAGAGAATTCCCTGGAGTATGCGAAAGAAATTGCAGAGTATGCCCAATTGCCCTTGTGGGCGACGACTGTACCTGCGTACTTATATAAAGATGACCGAGTGAAAAGTTTTATGGAAGCCTATACAGATATGAAATGGTACCCGGTTGAAATATATGTGAGGGCACCTTGGGAAACCGGTGTTCCTGATTTTGATAAGATTTGATATTAACAGAAAGTGAGGAAATAAACATGGCAAAGATTACTGTTAACGAAGCTTTGTGTAAGGGCTGCGGATTGTGCGTTACCGCCTGTCCGAAGAAAATTCTTGTTCTTTCCAAGGATAAAATTAATGCGAAGGGATATCATCCTTCCACATTGACAGACGAGTCAGCATGTATCGGTTGTGCATCCTGCGCAATTATGTGTCCTGACGTGGCAATTACCGTAGAAAGATAAAAGAATTTGA
>CAZYVY010000010.1:0-44489 GCA_964651555.1 uncultured Lachnospiraceae bacterium
TCTACGGTTTCAATTAAAACAAGACCTTCCGGGTAGGTAAGCCCAAAGAAATCTTTTAACTGGCCAACCGCAATGGTTACTGCGATACCCGCGGTAAAACCTGTAGTAATAGTATAAGGTATGTATTTAATGAGACTGCCAAATCGCAGAAGTCCCATTAAAATCAACAAAATTCCGGCTATCAAAGTTGCCCAAAACAACTTGGACATACCGTTTTCCTGCAGAGCAATACCTGCAACGATAGTTGCAAATGCAGCTGTAGGACCTGCAATCTGTACACGGCTTCCGCCAAAGAAAGAAATTAAGAAACCGGCAATAATTGCGGTGTAAATACCCTGTTCAGGGCTAACACCCGAAGCAATGGCAAGGGCGATGGATAAGGGAAGGGCTACGATTGCAACCACAATACCGGAAATCACATCCTTAATAAACTGTTCTTTTGTGTAGGTTTTCATCACTGAAAACAACTTCGGTTTTAACTTTTCCATATCAAACAAGCTCTCCTATGTAATAGAATCCCTTGCAGGCATCAAGACGCACCGGCACAATCTTTCCAATCAGACTTTCATCTCCCGGAAAATGAACGATGGTATTGTTGGACAATCGTCCCGTTACCAACGTACTGTCATGCTCATTCATCTCTTCCACCAAGGCATCCATGATTTTCCCCTCCCACAATGCCACTTGGTTTCTTGCATTAAGCTGTACCTCACTTAAAACTCTGTCAAACTGTTCTTTTACAAACTCTGCACTACACTGGTTTTCCATTGCCGCAGCCGGGGTACCGGTACGTTTGGAATACTGGAAGGTAAAAGCATTGTCGTAACGGACCTGTCTGATTACATCCAGAGTTTCATCAATATCCTCTTTTGTTTCGCCGGGAAATCCTACAATAATGTCCGTGGTAATGGCAATATCGGGAATCTCACGACGTATTTTTAAAGCAAGCTCCAAATACTGTTCTTTCGTGTATTTACGGTTCATTGCTTTTAAAATTCTTGTACTTCCGGACTGCAGAGGCAAATGTAAATGCCTGCAAATTTTCTTGGAATGCTTCATCACTTCAATCAATTCGTCGGATAAATCCTTCGGGTGGGAAGTCATAAAACGAATTCGCTGCAATCCTTCAATTTCTTCCACTCTTCTTAAAAGTTCTGCAAAAGAAATAGGGTTGTCTAAGTTTTTACCGTAGGAATTCACATTCTGGCCAAGAAGCATTACTTCGATCACACCGTCAGCCACCTGTTTCTTGATTTCCTCGATAATTTCTTCCGGCGCACGACTTCGCTCCCGCCCGCGCACATAAGGCACGATACAGTAGGAACAAAAGTTATTGCAGCCAAACATAATGTTTACGCCGGTTTTATATTTGAATTTACGCTCAACGGGTAAATCCTCCACAATCTGTGTGGTATCCTGCCAAATACTTTCGATGCGCTTATCCGCCTTCAGCATTTTACAAAGAAGCTCCGCAAAAGTAAAAATATTATGTGTTCCGAAAATCAAATCCACAAAAGGATAACTTGTCTTAATTTTCTCCACAGCGGACGGCTCCTGGGTCATACAACCGCACAAAGCAATCTTCATAAAAGGATTCTTCTTCTTTTTACCGTTTAAAACACCTAAACGCCCATAAACCTTCTGGTTTGCGTTATCGCGGACGCTACAGGTGTTATACACCACCAAATCCGCGTCTTCCGTCTCAATTGGCTGATATCCGGCTTCGATCAGAATACCAAGTAACTTTTCACTGTCTCTTGCATTCATCTGACAGCCGAAAGTTGCCACGTGACAGGTCAACGGACTGCCTTTTTCTTCGGCAATCTTAGCCACAAGCGTTTTTGCTTCCTCTATGTAAGCTTTCTGGCGCGCAAGCTCGTCCAAATCGGACAAACCGGCACCGATTTTTGTTTTGTCTAAATTTGAGTACATATTTTAATCCTTATTATAAAATTTTCAATTATCGAACCTGTCCGTTTCCATTAATCAGATACTTGTAAGAAGTCAGTTCCTTCAAGCCCATAGGCCCTCTTGCATGAAGTTTCTGGGTACTGATACCGATTTCCGCACCGAAACCGAACTCGAATCCGTCCGTAAAACGGGTAGACACATTGGCATATACACAGGCTGCGTCCACGCCCTTCTGGAACTTCGCAATATTCTCGGCATTCTCTGAAACAATACAATCAGAATGTCCTGTATTGTGCTCATTAATATGCGCAATCGCTTCATCTACATTTGCAACAGTCTTAATCGAAATAATGTAGTCCAGGTATTCCTTATAGAAATCCTCTTCTGTGGCATCAACACTATCTTTTAACACTTCTTTGGCAGCAGCATCACTTCTGATTTCTACGTTGGCAGGCGCCAATTTCTCAGCCAGAAGCGGTAAAAATACATCCTTTACCTTTTCATGCACAACCAGGGATTCGCAGGCGTTACATACGCCGATACGCTGGGTTTTCGCATTGTAAATAATATTCAGCGCCTTCTCAAAATCCGCATATTCATCCACATAAACATGGCAGTTTCCGGTACCGGTTTCAATCACGGGAATGGTGCTGTTCTCAACCACCGCACGAATCAGCCCTGCTCCACCGCGAGGAATCAACACATCCACATAATCATTCAACTTCATAAAAGCAGTTGTGGTTTCACGATCCGTTTTCTCAATCAAAAGAATAGCATCTTCCGTCACGCCGACATTCTTTAACGCACCGCGAATAGTGTCCGTAATGGCCTTGTTGGAGTTGATGGCATCCTTACCACCCTTCAAAATCACAGCATTACCCGTTTTAAAACACAATGCGAAAGCATCCGCAGTGACATTCGGTCTGGACTCATAAATAATACCAATTACACCCATTGGCACACGTACCTTGCTGATTTCCATACCATTCGGTCTTGTTGCGGTCTCTAAAACCTCACCTATAGGGTCTTCCAAGTCGATAATCTGCAGAATTCCTTCCGACATTGCTGCAATTCGCTCCGATGTCAGACGAAGTCTGTCAATAAGACCCGGATGCATGCCGTTCTCTTCACCATTTTTTAAATCAATGGCATTTTCTTTTATAATAGTATCCTTATTGGCGATTAACGCGTCAGCTACAGCTTTTAATGCCTTATTTTTAACTTCTGTTGTTAAAATCTGCACTTCATACTTGGCAGCAGCTGCTTTTTGTCCTAATTGTTCAAGGTACATAAGAATTCCTCCTTCTCAAGCTTTTTCAGATATTATAAGTACATTCTTCCGTTACAACATAATCAGCTCGCCAATCTGTTTCTTCTGCCGGAATTTCATCTTTTACCATTGCTTCATAAGATAATGCAATCGTTGTAAGATTCACACCGTTAGGCACTCTTTCAAGATATTTGTCGTAATATCCTTTGCCGTAACCTAAGCGGTTGCCTTTTTTATCAAACATAAGCCCCGGCATAAGCATACAGTATGCAACATCTTTCTGCAGTTCCAAAAGCCTTTCTTTCAAAGGTTCCGGCTCAAGTACGTGAAAATTGCCTTCTTTCAAATCTTCCAAAGATGAAATCTTATAAAACTCCATCTCATCGCCTTGCGTTACCGGGCAATAAACTGACTTTTTACCTTCTTCTAAAAGTTCATCGATTAGTGTTAACGTCTCAACTTCATCTTGACGCGAAGCATACATTAAAATCACTTCCGCATTTTGAAAACACTTTAAGGTATTAAGATTGTTTATCATCATATTTGACTTATGCAGTCGGTTATCTTCGGATATACTTTTACGATATGCCTTTGCTTCTTTACGAAGTTCTCTTTTCTTTGAAAGAATATCCATACGACCTCCTGATTAAACAATTTTACACCTTAACATCCGTTTATATTAATTGAGCGTTCCGTTTTTATCATATTTCTCGCCCAGATTTGTAATTGAACCATCCGCTTCTTTTACATCGATATTATTCAACTGTCCGCGAAGGCTGGCACGAATGCTTGCCACATAATCAGCACGCAATTTCTGCTGTTCATCCTTTTCCTCAGGAGTTAAACCTTCTTCCGTCTGGGATTTATGATATAACTCGTTAATACGAGCAATCTTTTCTTCCATTGTTGCCATAGTTAATCCTCTTCCTTCATACCCATAATGTAATCTGCCAGATAAAAATCTTCGTCTCTGTTTGCCTTAAACAAAGTACCGAAGTTTCTGCCATCCATAATTCTGTGAAGAATATGTATATCCGAGCTGTTTGCAATAATCATATCACAGCCTGCTTTGGTAGCAATTTTTGCCGCTTCCAGCTTGGTATTCATACCGCCGGTACCAACGTTACTGCCGGTCTCACTTTTACCCATATGCATAATATCGTCGGTAAGTTCTTCCACAACCTCGATAAATTCTGCCTCCGGGTTATTTCTCGGATTGTCGGTATACAAGCCATCAATATCAGATAAAAGAATCAGCAAATCCGCATCAATCAATGCAGCAACAATTGCCGACAAAGTATCATTATCACCAAACTTGATTTCGTAAGTGGAAATCGTATCATTTTCATTTACAACAGGGATTACGCCAAGTTCTAAAAGCTCCGAAAATGTATTGTGTGCATTCACTCGGTTTGTTGTATTGGTGATGGTGTCCTTCGTCATAAGAACCTGTGCAGTCACCTGATTGTATTCCGCAAAAAACTTCTGATAAATCATCATAAGCTTTGCCTGACCGATTGCTGCGCAGGCCTGTTTTACGGAAACTTTTCCGGACTTGTCATTCTCAAGATGTACGGACTTACGTCCTACGGATATTGCACCGGAACTTACCAAAACCACGTCTTTGCCGCTGTTTCGGATATTACAGAGTTCTCTTACAAGAACCTCCATCTTGTTATAATCTAAATCTCCCGTTTCGGAGTGTTGCAAAGACGAAGAACCGATTTTTACAACTACTCTTTTTTTATCTTTGACTGCTTCTCTTAAAGCTTCCATTTTATCCTCCAAAGTTACATTTCCTAAACACTTTATTTTACTCCAAAATCAACTTTGTGTCTATATTTTGTTTACACCGTTGTATTTTGTTGTTTTTATATAATTTAATTTTTCGGACAATATTTCAGGATAATGCTTTCGGCAACTTTCATTCCGTCCATTGCTGCCGAAGTAATACCTCCCGCATAGCCGGCACCTTCACCACAAGGGTAAATTCCGCGCACCTTTGTCTGATAAAATTCATCTCTTAATATACGTACCGGGGCAGAAGTTCGGCTCTCTACACCGCAAAGCAGCGGATTTTTCCTTGCAAACCCCGGAATCATATTATCAAACTGCTCCATACCATCCACAATTGCTTTGGAAATCCCATCCGGGAAAATTTCATTAACATTACCAAACGCATATTTTCCCTTAAGGGAGTGTTCTGATTCTGTTCTGTTAAAAGACTTTGCTTCCATAGAATCCTTAACCCCCGCCTTAAAATCATGATAAAACTGCACAGGAATTTTTCCATCACACAACTCGTAGGCTTTCTTTTCTAATTCTCTCTGAAAATGCATTCCGGCAAGTACATGCTCACTCCCAAAATCCTTGGTATCCACAGCAACAACAATGGCACTATCCCCATGATTTCCATTCCGTCCGCTGTAACTCATACCGTTTACAGCAAGCATTCCTTCCTCCGAAGATGCGTTTACAACATAACCGCCGGGACACATACAGAAGGAATATACACCTCGACCATCCTCTGCACGTGCAGTCAACTTATAAGGCGATGCCGGTAAAACATTCTGATAATGTATTGCATATTCTTCCCCATACTGTGTGCGATTAATATAATCCTGAGAATGTTCCACCCGGACACCTACTGCAAAAGGTTTTTGTTCCATGGGAAGTTCTTTTTCATGTAACATTTCATAAGTATCCCTTGAACTATGACCGATGGCAAGAACGACTATACCCGTTTCAACAGAAATAACAGAGTTATTTTCTAAATTCATAATATCAACCGACGTAAGCATGCCGGTGTTTTTATCTGACAAAGAATTATCTGTATGAAATCCCACAAATTTATGTCCGAATAAAACTGTACCGCCCATAGCAATAATCTCTTTACGCATATTTTTCACTACGGTTGCCAGAATATCTGTGCCAATATGAGGTTTACCGTCATATAAAATATCTTCCTTTGCCCCGTGCTTATGAAAAATTTCCAAAACCGCCCGGTTCCGCCCATCTTTATCTTTGACACCGGTATTCAGTTTACCGTCCGAAAAAGTTCCGGCACCGCCTTCTCCAAACTGAACATTGGAATTTGGGTTTAACGGTTTTCCCTGCCAAAAATCTTCTACATCACGTATTCGGGTATCAACATCATTTCCCTGTTCGATGATAATCGGTTTAAATCCGCGTTTTGCCAGTAAATAAGCACAAAACAAACCTGCCGGTCCCATTCCTACTATAACCGGTGTACTTTCCAGCATGGTCTTACCGCACTTAGGTATCTTATATTCTTTTATTTCCGGTGCAGAACTTACATTTTTGTTCTTAAAAACCCTTTTAAAATTAGCAGAAGCCTTTAACTGTACGTCCACGGTATAAATCCAATACAATTCAGGTTTTTTGCGGGCATCCAGAGATTTTTTTACAATATTCAGTTGTATAATTTCATCTTCGCGGACCGATAACGCTTTCGCTACATAGGTTTGAAGTTTTTCTTCCTGTCCGGGAATGATTTTTAACTGACTTAATCGAATCATTTTGCCGCCTTTTCTCCTGCCCTTCTGCCACTTGCCCATGCCCAATGTAAATTATAACCGCCACAATCGGCATCTACATCAACCATTTCTCCCGCAAAAAACAAACCATTTACCAGTTTTGACTGCATATATTCGTCTATTTCTTCCAATAACACGCCGCCTTTGGTAACCTGGGCATTTTCAAATCCTTTATGCCCTGTTATATTAAATTTCCAATCTTTCATTTCACATAAAAGTTGAAGTATGTGCTCATTTTTATCCAATTCTTTACGTTCTTTTACAAAATAATCCACAAGCTTACTATGTACAAGGCCACATAAAAATGATTTTACTGTATCTTCTTTAACTATCTTGACCTGTTTCATTACATAGTCATCCAAAGCTTCTCTGCTTATCAGCGGAATAAAATCCACCGATATAATACATTCTCTGCCTTCCTCTACCTCTTTCGAAAGAAAACGGCTTAAGTGAAAAATAGGAATCCCTGATAAACCGTAATCTGTCATCTGTAATTCGCCATAATCCGAAGCAACTTTTACACCGTCCACCCAGGCAGATACATTAGCATAACAACGAACTCCGGCAATCATTTTTAAGTCAGGGGCATCCGAAATCATCTGTACAAGAACAGGATATGTCCTTGATACCTTATGTCCAAAACCTCTGGCAAGGCGGTATCCATATCCATCACTTCCGGTTTTGGGTGCCGCTTTACCGCCACAAGCTAAAATAACAGAATCAAAACAATAGTTTTTATTACCCGTATGTATAATAAACTTATCATTTTCTTTTGAAACTGCATCAACACAACTATCAGTGTATAATTCTACTCCCAGCATGGTCATGGTTTTAATTAATGCAGACTGAATTGTTTGCGCCTGTCCCGTAAACGGATATAAACAGCCTTTTCTCTCCATAGATAAGACTCCCATATCCGCAAAGAAATCGCAGACATCTTTCATGGACATACTCTCCATAACGCACTCCGCGCTGCTTCCTTCCGGAAAAGAATAATAATCCCCATGCATATCTATATTGGTAAAATTACATTTACCATTGCCGGTTAAAAGTAATTTTTTACCGGCTATATCATTCCGTTCATATACAACAACTTTTGCACCGTTTTTTGCTGCAGCAATGGCTGCAGACATCCCGGCAGGACCGGCTCCGATGACTGCTACTGTTTTCATGGCATTCTCCATTCTTATGTTTTTTTAACAGAATTTTCATTTATCTTTTTAACTGGTATGAGATTCCAAAAAAGAATACAAGCTTTCCAAAGAAGTAATTTCTTTGCAATTTTCAATTTCTTTCTGGGTTTCCAAAGGTAAAGTATCCATCCGGATACCGGTATACATGTATACCGTAAGTTGATCTGCGTAATAAATTACTACATAATTTTCTTCCGCTTTTAAATAAAATTTTTCCTCCTGCAAAAGAGGTTCATATGTTTTACGGACAACAATTTGACTTGCAGAAAAAGTTTCCACATTAGCATCGACAAAGCCCTGCTCGCGATCGGATAAAGAAGGGCTAAGCGTATAATCTTCAAAATATTCTTCCAGTTCTTCACGACTGATTCCAACAAACTGTGCAGGTAATTCCTCAGATACCTCTTCTGTTTCCCCGGTAAAAAGATTTTCTTTGATGACAATATACGTAGTATTTTTGTCTACCGAAGGTGTTGCGGACACAGTAACCATATCTGTTGTGCTGTAATCAACCTGACGGTTGGTAGATAAATCAACTGATGTATCTGTATTCACAAGAGATTCGTTAATGGTTTTATTAAATAAATAGGATGAAAAGAACATACCACCCAAGAAAAGGAAAGCTCCCGCTACGCAAAGGAAGCAGATTCTGTAAAAACGTTCCATAATATTCTCCTGATAAAAATATTGTTACGTTTCTAGTATCCGCTTCTTTTGGTAAAATTATTCAGTTAAATCAGTCCAAATCTCTCCAAGATTGAAACCAAAACTTTTCCCAATCCGGGAATTCTAAGCAATTCCTCTCTTCTGAATCCTCTTAACATAGCCATAACGATAAAGTAAACCAATACCGCCACAACAATTGCAATCAGGCAGCTGGGCATTACAGGCAGGAACAAACGGAACAAATGATATATGCCAAATGATATTGCTCCCATAATGACAGAGGAAATTAATGGTATTAAAAATGTTTTTATTAATTCCTGTTTATATCCAATGTATTTTCGGATAGCAAGATGATTCAATACAAACATAATCAAAGAAAAGATAATATTGGCAAATACAACCGCCATAATATCAAGCTTCATAAAATAAAGCATTACCCAGAGACTTACTAAATGTACAACAAGAGAAATAGCCGCATTTATTACGGGAATATGCATTTTACCGATTCCCTGCAATATACCGTTTCCAAGGGTTGATAATGAATAAAATACAATAGACAACGTGCCAAACAACAGCATATCGCCGGCCAAATCCACCTCGCCGCTAAACAGCATATCTACAATAGGTTTGCCCAGTACGGAAAGGCCAATCGCTCCGGGGATAGTTACCATCATGGTTGCGCGGATTGCAGATGCAACTTTTGCTCTTGCACTGCTTACATCATGGTTTGTCCAGCTTGCAGCCAAAGAAGGCACGATGGCAGAACACATTGCACTTGCCAAAGCAATGGGTAAATTGATTAAAACTTTATATTTACCGCTATAAACACCCCAGTTATATGTTTTTAATTCTTCCTGACCGATACCCACCATGTAATCGTTATAAATTGCCTGATCAAGCACACCGCATATATTATAAACTACAGAACTTAATATAATCGGAAGAATGGTTAAAATCAGGATTCGGAAGATGGAGCCATAATCTTCATTCGCCTTCGTAACATCCCGCTTTTGCGCGGCAACCATACCCTTTTGGGATGCTTTATACACAAATAAAAGAAATAACAGACCTGCAACCGCGCCAATACCGCAGCCCAGTGTTGCTCCCGCCGCACCAAGTGCAGGTGCATAGTTTTCGTTCATCATTAAATTACCGTACAATTCGCCTTTTCCAAAAGCAAGCCGGGCAAAAACAAGCGAAAATACCACCAAAAAGATTTGTTCCACAATTTGTGAAATTGCTGTAGGCGTCATCGTTCCCAAGCCCTGAAAATATCCACGAAAAACGCCCATAATCGCCACAATAAGAAGTGTAGGGGCTAAAACCCTGAGCGCAGTCGCACTCATAGGTTCCTGCATAACGGTAGCCGAAAGAAAATCCGCAAAAAAGAATACAAAGATACATGCAATGCCACCGGATACTGTTGCAAAAAACAAAGACGCCTTAAAAATCTTATTGGCATTACGATACTGCCCCCTGCTGACTCTTGCAGCAACCATTTTTGAAACCGCCAAAGGAAGACTATAAGAAGAAAGTAACAGTATAATTGCATATAATTCATATGCTGCTGCATAATAACCGTTTCCCACATCTCCTATGATATTGGTCAAAGGAATGCGTCTGACGATACCGATAGCTCTGGAAATTAGACCTGCAGCAGCTAATATTCCGCCCTGCATAATAATTCCGTTTCTGATTTTTTTATTCCGTTCGCTCATTATTCAATCCCCGTTCGTTTTTTATCTGGTAATACCAAGTTCGTTTAAGTATTTATTTTGCTTAGATTCCATACAATTTGCATCTTCTTCTGCAATATGATCATACCCTACTAAGTGTAACACACTGTGCGCAATTAGAAAAGCAAATTCGCGGGTTAGCCCATGTCCGTATTCTTCAGCCTGAGCAATCATTTTTTCTCTGGAAATCATAATATCACCCAAAAAAAGTTTTCCGTTTTCAGGATTAAAGCAATCAAAATACAAGGTCTCATCCTTAAATTGTCCAAAAGCACCTGCAAATTCAAAATCACAATTGGGAAAAGACAAGACATCCGTCGGCCTGTCAATATCCCTGAATTCTTTATTACGTTGACGAATTCCTTCGTTATCCGTTATGGTAAGATTTACTTCGCATTCATAAGGGCAGCCTTCTTTTAAAAGGACATAATCTACCACTTTCTGTGCCAAAGCAAGTTCTTCTTCATTAATTTCTTCTGATAATTCATCCCAATAATTAATTTCTGTCATAGGCTATTACCTGCCTTTCTTTATGTCCTTATGCGTTTTTCTCGCTGACGGTCTCTTTGTTTTTCGGCTTTGCGCTCTGCCCTTGCCTGTTCCTTCTTTTCGTACTGATCATATGCACATACAATCTTTTGTACCAAAGGATGACGCACAACATCTTTTCCGGTCAACTGACAAAAAGCAATATCCGGAATATCTTTTAATACACGGATTGCAACATCCAGACCCGACTGCGCTCCGACAGGCAAATCTTTCTGGGAAATATCACCGGTTATAATCACTTTAGAACCAAATCCTATTCGTGTTAAAAACATCTTCATCTGTGCCGGTGTAGTATTCTGCGCCTCATCCAAAATAATATAAGCATTATCCAACGTCCTACCACGCATATACGCCAAAGGTGCAACCTCAATTAAGCCTTTTTCCATATTTTTCTGAAAAGATTCTGCCCCCATAATCTGATAAAGAGCATCATATAGAGGTCTTAAATAGGGATCAATTTTGCTTTGTAAATCACCGGGAAGGAAGCCTAATTTTTCGCCGGCTTCAATAGCAGGACGCGTAAGAATAATGCGACTTACTTCCTCGTTTTTAAAAGCTGTAATGGCCATAGCCATGGCAAGATATGTTTTACCGGTACCGGCAGGCCCCAAGCCAAAAACAATCATATTTTTACGGATAGCATCTACATATTCTTTTTGCCCCAAAGTCATGGGTTTTACTGCTTTACCATTCATTGTATGGCAAATACAGTCAGAATCTACGGACAATAATACATCTTTTTTATCTTCCTTAGTCATGGCAATTCCATAATCTACATTCTGTTCTTTTATGACATTGCCCCTTTTGGATAACTCCGTAAGTTCCGATAAAAGACGTACAGCCTTTTTCGCATTGTACTCATCTCCCGTAATTTTTACCACACCATCACGGTTAATAATGGTAACATCAAGATCATTTTCTATTTTTCTGATATAAGAATCTCTTTCGCCGAAAATGTTCTGCATATCTTCTGCATTCATTTCCATGGACAATTGTATACTACCAGCCATCAATAAGCTCCGTTTCCATAGAAGCAGTAATTTCTTTTCTCAGCAGATTAGAATCTTCAAAGTTTAATTCTCCACTCAGAATAAGCATACTTCCACTTATACTTATTTTAACATCTTTTTGTATATTTTGAACCCCTTTTTCTTCCAAACTTTTAAGAAAAAGTTCTAATTTTTCATATAATTGCTCTTTTAAGACGTTTTCATTTGTTTTGACACGGTTTATTTCGTATTCTTTTTGAATACCGAAACCATACCACACCGGCAAATAAAAGTATTCCCATAATTCTACCTGATGAAACGATTGCAAAGTATCATATTGTTCATATTTTGGCGAAAAAAGGAAAAAGCTAAAGGTTTTATTTCTAAAACGCAAATATAATTCTTTTGTTTCATTTCCTGTGTAGGTTTTTTGATCTGAATATAAATTAATTTCATCATAATAATTTTCTGCATAAGTAATAATTATATCCGCATCTGCATTTACCAGATTATAACCCAATACGGTACCGTCTGTTTTTACAACCGGTAAAATTCCGTCCACCAGCAACTGACCCTCCGTAACCGTTTCACCGGCCTTAACACACGCTGTTCCCCTTCTGACAATAATAGACGTTACAACCCCATCATGTGATGCATATAAACTGCTGGCTGCATATTCTTCTTCCTCGTAAAGTGCAACATCACGTTCTTTTATATCAATAGTAAGCGCAGTCCCGTTCTGTCCTATTGATATCCATGTAATATCGCTAAAATCTCTCCGAAACATTTTTTCTAAGTTATCTGCATCGATTTCATTTCTTTTTGTACCGATTTCAATATTATTTTCTGCGAGATATTCCAAAATCATATCATCCGTAATGCTGCTGTTTCCTTCAATCTCAATAGCCCAGACATAATTACTCATCAGCATAAGCCATAAGAAACAAAACAAAGCACCTATCACAAAAAATTTATGATAAAATGCTTTTGCAAAGAAAAAAGGCAGTCCGTGTTTACTGACAATGACTACCTTTACTTTTGTTTTCCTTACAATATCCTGAATCTTGCGAAAACCGGATACCGAAATATTCATAGCGTAACCTTCTTCTGTTTTTTCTACATCCCAAAGTTTTATCCCGTGCTTCGCACAAATGTTAACAAAACGGGTAGAACCATAACCATTTACCCTGATATGTAAATAACCGCCTATGGAACGAAAATAGGAATTCAAGTTACACCTCCGCTACTGAAAAAATATAACTCCATCAATCCGTCCGTCAATTACTATTTCTTCATCGTTATAATAACGTATCTTTAAACAATTGCCGGATATTTTTATTTTGCTTTGCTTTCCTTGCAAAACAACTGCTTCTTTTTCGTATTCCAAGAGCCCTTTGTAATTTTCGATCATTACGCGCATAGAACCGATTATGGTTACATTACTTGCACCACAGACAATATCATGCGGAAGCGAAAAAATATCCGCAAGTTTTTCATTATTTTCCTGTATTTTAGCACTTTTAATATTTTTCATAATAAATTGTATGCTTCCAAACGGTTTCCTATGAAGCAAAATATTTATTAATAAAAAATATGATGATTAAGACTTTTCTTTTTATATTCTAATCTTCTGCTACAACAATTAATAAATCGCCCTCCACAAAAACGATTTCCTCACGTTTAGAAGGATTTGTGACAATTTTTAATTCATCATGAACAATCTTCTTATAACCAACAGCAATATGACCTTGTCTTGATGCACTTTCGGTTATGGTATAAAAATCCACCGGAACATTTAACTTCACATAGTTCTCGATTGGTTTCATATATATCTCAGAGCCCTCTTCATCTAAAATATCCTCAAAAAGCGCAGTCAATTCCCGATTTTCAGCAATTTGGGTCATAAGCAGATTGACAATATTGGAGCCAATGACAAAATCATCCCCTCTTGAACGGGTTGCGAGACGTTGATTGACTGTTTTCTTCATTTCACTTGTAATAGAAACGCGATGACTCTTGCTTTTTAATGCATCCCATATGTAAATTAAACTAAGTAAAGTCCGGGCATCCGCTTCTTCTTCATCTAATTTATGATTACTCAAAATCAGCACATTATCCAAATCTTCCGTTAACAGCTCATCCATTCTCGTCCTGTTAACAAAAGGCTCAATACGAATTTCCGGATTAATGTGACGATATTCTTCTTCTGATAAATCTAATTCATTTTCCGTAACAATAACAACCCGGGTTCCATCATCAACATAACAATCATATTCTTTTAAAATAGCAGGAAGCATAGGATTGCTTCCAATAACTAACAAATCATCGGTCTCTACAAGTTTACGTTCCGGAATATCCGAAATAATAAAACTTTCATTTATTTCCGGCTCCGGTTTCACTTCAAAGGAACCGTCATCATCTTCTAATAAAATTAATTTATCAGTTTCAGTAATTATGGTATCCATAGGCGGATTTAAATAAGTTCCGCTGTCATTACGGATACCGAAAACAACCGCTTTATCAAAACGATTTAAGGTTTCTTTAAACGTCAGACCACGTAGTTCAGAAACATCTTCAAAATAGAGTTCGTCACCATCATAATCAAATAATTCCACCAATACTTTGGACAAACCGGGCTGACGACAGGTATGAGCAATAATTCTGGATATTGCGTCGCTTGCAAAAATGACCTCCGCCCTTCCTTCGCCGGCAAGCCGTGCAGCTTCTACATTTTGGGCATCATTGATTGCAACGGTAATATAAAGGTTGGGATAGGTTAATTCTTTATCATTTAAATATGATGTTACGGCAAGAATTATTTTTATACTCAATGGATCATGGTATTCATTGATAATAATTGATTTGCAGCATTCCGCTGCACATCTTTCCAAAATATGTGCTTCGCAGGGAGAACCCTTACGACAAATAATTCTGGTTGTTTTGGTATCAGGAAATCTGGCCGCAATTGCATCTTCCATAACTTCTTTTTCCTCTTCACCGACGACAACGATACATCCGTCCTTATGATTCTCGTTTGCACCAATTAATTCATTAATCAAGGTATATATATTATCATTAAATCCTAAAATAACAGTATGACCTTCTTCTAAAACAACAGAAGTACCTTTTCTTAAGTTTGTCAGCTTTCTCTCCAGTCCCGAAGAAATAATACCGATTAAGATACTACTGATAAAAATACCACAAATGGTAACCACACCCTGCAAAACAACATAAGGAATGTTTTCAAGAGTATCTGATGTTAAGGTTCCTGGATCTAATGCATGCATTAAACTCACCCAGACTGTACTGCCAATTCCGCCTTCCACACCAAGCAAATACGAAACCAGTCCGGCAAAAAATACAATGATTATTGTAATACAGCATAAAAGTCCAATTAATGCAATAGTGCCTTTGGACATAATATTGTCAAAATGATATTGAAATTTTTGCTTAAAACTGCCTTTTTTCATTTATATTAATCCTCTACAATGATGGTTTTTATCAAAGGTTCTTTTTTTACTTCATCTTTGGCAAAACTATATGCAGCAACAAAACGTTTTGTTGCCGTTTCCATTTTTTCCAAATCATTCGCATGTATAGTCGCAAGACTTTCACCTTTTTTGACAAAATCGCCTTTTTTCTTATGAAGAACAAAGCCTACGGATAAATCTATCTCACTTTCTTTGGTTTCTCTTCCTCCACCTAAAATCAACGAGCAAATACCGATTTCATCACACACAATTGCAGACACATAACCTTCTTCCTCTGAAAAGATTTCCTGTACATATTTTGCACCGGGTAATAATTCCGGATGATATACTTCCTCTTTTTTTCCGCCTTGTGCTTCAATAAACTCTGCAAGCTTATTCAGTGCAGCACCGTTAGCAATTACGTTTTCAAGTTTTTCTCTTGCTTCCTCTGTTGTTTCTGCTTTACCGGCAGCCACAACCATATAAGAGCCTAATATCAGACATAATTCCCTAAAATCCTCAGGTCCTTTTCCCTTTAAGGTATCAATTGCTTCTTTTACCTCTAACGCATTTCCCACCGAATAGCCCAATGGCTGATCCATATCAGAAATAACCGCAATAGTCTTCCTTCCTGCACCATTTCCGATCTTAACCATTTCTTTTGCCAAAGCAACTGCGTCGTCTTCTTTTTTCATAAAAGCTCCGCTGCCGGTTTTGACATCTAACACAATTGCATCAGCACCTGCCGCAAGCTTTTTGCTCATTATGGAGCTTGCAATAAGGGACATATTATCAACCGTGGCAGTTACATCACGGAGTGCATATAATTTTTTATCGGCAGGAGCCAAATCTGCGGTCTGTCCCATAATGGAAATGCCAATTTCATTTACCTGGCGTATGAAATGTTCTGTTGTAATGTCGGTATGAAAACCACTAAATGATTCTAATTTATCTATTGTTCCGCCGGTATGTCCTAAGCCACGGCCACTCATTTTTGCCGTAGGAACTCCAAGCGCCGCAACCATAGGAATCAATGCAAGAGATGTTTTGTCACCAACTCCGCCGGTAGAATGTTTATCTACTTTTATTCCGTTTATCCCGGATAAATCAAGAATATCACCACTGTTCGCCATTGCCATAGTTAGATTAAGGGTTTCATCGGCATTCATTTTATTAAAATAAATTGCCATTGTAAGCGCAGACATCTGATAATCGGGAATTTCACCCTTTGTATATCCTTCCACCAGAAAATCAATTTCTTCTTTGCTTAACGTCTCTTGATTACGTTTTTTCATAATAATATCATACATTCTCATAGCTACACCTCCCGGGACTGCTATTTATGATAGGGCTCATTGTGAATGATCCTAAAACAACGATATACTTGCTCCAATAAAATTACTCTCATTAATTGATGCGGGAATGTCATAGGAGAAAAGCTTAGTAACTCATCTGCTCTGCCATATACTTCCCTCGATAATCCCAAAGAACCACCGATGACAAAACAAATATCCGATGTGCCTTCTACACCCATACGCGCAATTTTCTCCGCAAAACGAACAGAAGAAATTTCTTTTCCTTCAATTGCCAGTGCAATTACATACATCGAATCGCTGATGTTCTTAAGAATCCTTTCTCCTTCTTTCTTTTTTATCTGTTCTTCCATCGCTTCCGGTGCATTGTTTGGCGTAATTTCATCCGCAACTTCCACAATTTTTAACTTACAATAACGGCTTAAACGTTTTACAAATTCATCTACTGCATCACGATAAAATTTTTCTTTTATTTTACCAACGGTTACCAAGGTTATATTCACCATTTATTCTCCTGTATCACGGAAATTTACTCAAAATATTCGCTATAAATATGCTCCGTGTAATATTCAAGGAAATCATCCTGTAAATCAGGAAATTCTGCTGCGATTGCATGCTTAATATAATCAAACCGCTCAAAATAAAGCTGTTCTTCTGCATCATCTCCCGAAATTTGGCTTTCAATGATTTCTTTTGTAAGATTTTTTTCACACCATGCATTTAATCTATCCATACGCTCTTTTTCTTCATCATTTGTAGCGCTCATATCTTTTGCATTCTTCAAGGATATAATTCCGAATACAAATAATGTACCAAAAAACACGCCAAGAATTGTATAAGCAATAACTGCGCCAAAGCCGCTAAAATGGATAGGTATAATACCCAAGATAATAAGAACCATAAAAACAAGACCTGCAACACCAAAACATAACAGCATAATTCCGCTGGATTTTAAATCACTCTTACGTTCTTCTGCAGTTTTAAATTCTTTAACCGGTGCAGATTTTTTCATCATAACTCTCGGGCTTTCCGGATTAGTTGCAGCTTCCTCCGCCTGGGGATTTGTATTTCTCATAAATTCAGCCGCACATTTTATGGCAGCTTCACGTTCCTGTGCCGAAACAAATAATTCCAATTGTTTCGTTGCACCACCTGATAATTCATCTCCTTTAAGGTGCTTTCTCGGTGTGGCAAAAACAGAGGAAAAACCTTCACTCCGTAAATGTTCCTCAATCAGACGTACATGTTTAGAATCTCCTACCAAAAGGGAACAGGATTCCTCAATTCTTTCTTCTTCATTAAGGCTTTTTACAAGGTAGCTGCCACAATCAGCACATTTCTCAATACCTTCTCTATATTCGGTTTTACAATTCGGACACCAGGGCATATTCATTTACCTCTCTTTTCTTTTTATCTGATTCAGTCAAACTGATTTTATGTTCCTATGTGTTTTTATTTTGCACATATGTATGGATTATAACATATTTTTATTAAAAAGAAAAGGAGACATGCTTGATACACATCTCCTTCATCAATCATATATATTCCTTCTGTCAGATATTATTTATTGGACAAATACTCATGAATACCCTTAGCGCCTGCGCGGCCTGCACCCATTGCTAAAATTACGGTAGCTGCGCCTGTTACGGCATCACCACCGGCGTAAACGCCTTCTTTGGTAGTTTTACCATTCTCTTCTTCAGCAATGATGCATTTCCACTTATTTACTTCAAGACCTTCTGTTGTAGAAGAAATCAAAGGATTCGGTGATGTACCCAATGACATAATAACAGCATCTACATCAATGATAAATTCGCTGCCTGCAACCTCCACAGGACGTCTTCTTCCTGATGCATCCGGTTCACCAAGCTCCATTCTGATACATTTAATTCCTGAAACCCAACCATTTTCATCAGCAAGAATTTCAACAGGATTGGTAAGAAGGTCAAAAATAATGCCTTCTTCTTTTGCGTGATGAACTTCTTCTACTCTGGCAGGAAGTTCAGCCTCGCTACGACGATAAACAACATGTACCTCTGCGCCAAGTCTTAATGCAGTTCTTGCAGCATCCATTGCTACATTACCGCCGCCAACAACAGCAACCTTTTTTCCTCTCATGATAGGTGTCTTAGCATCTTCACGGAAAGCCTTCATCAAGTTACTTCTTGTTAAATATTCATTGGCAGAGAATACACCATTGGCATTTTCACCGGGAATTCCCATAAACTTAGGCAATCCGGCGCCGGAACCGATAAATACCGCTTCAAAACCTTCATCTTCCATTAATCTGTCTATGGTAACGGATTTGCCAACTACAACATTGGTTTCAAACTTAACACCGAGACGTTTAACATTCTCGATTTCCTTACGTACAACTCTCTCTTTCGGAAGACGGAATTCGGGAATACCATAAACAAGAACGCCACCAAGCTCATGTAATGCTTCAAATACGGTCACATCATAACCCATTTTTGCAAGGTCACCGGCACAGGTAACACCGGCAGGGCCGGAACCGATAACAGCAACTTTTTTACCATTCTTCTCCTTTGGCGGTTCGGGATGTACATCATTTTCAAATGCCCAGTCAGCAACAAATCGCTCTAATTTACCGATGGAAATAGGATCACCCTTTAATCCACGGATACACTTTCCTTCACACTGGCTCTCCTGAGGACAAACACGTCCGCAAACTGCCGGCAGTGAACTTGCTTCACTTATAATTTTATAAGCTTCTTCTATGTTGCCTTCTTTTACTTTGTTAATAAAGCCGGGAATATCAATGGAAACAGGACAACCCTTTACGCAGGCTGCATTTTTACATCCAATACATCTTGCCGCTTCTTCCATTGCTTCTTCTTTGTTGTAACCCAAACAAACTTCTTCAAAATTAGTTGCTCTGACTGCCGGATCCTGTTCTCTGACAGGCACTTTCTCCAATACGCTCATTAGTTGTCACCTCCGCAAATTCCACATCCGCCATGATGTGTATCACCTTCTTTTTCCTTCAAATACGCTCTTCCTTCTGAAGTTTTATATATCTGTTGGCGTTTCATTGCTTCATCAAAATTTACAAGGTGTCCGTCAAACTCAGGTCCGTCAACACAAGCAAACTTTACTTCGTCTCCAACAGTCAGACGGCACGCTCCGCACATACCTGTGCCATCCACCATAATAGGATTCATACTAACAATAGTATGTAAATCTAATTTCTTGGTTAACAAACAGACAAACTTCATCATAATCATAGGTCCGATTGCTACACAGACATCATATTTTTTACCTTCTGCATATAAATCTTCAATTACTTTGGTAACCATACCGCTTCTTCCGTAAGAACCGTCATCAGTGGTTACATAAAGATTTCCGGCTACCGCCTTCATTTCTTCTTCCATAATAACCATATCTTTTGTCTTGGCACCAACAATAACGTCAACATCTACACCATTTTCATGCAACCATTTTACCTGAGGATATACAGGTGCGGTTCCTAAACCGCCGGCAACGAATAATATTTTCTTTTTCTTTAATTCCTCGGCATCTTCTTTAATAAATTCTGACGCCTGTCCTAAAGGTCCGACAAAATCATGAAATGCATCTCCGGCTTTTAACCCTTTCATTGCCAAAGTAGATGCACCAATGGTCTGTACAACAATTGTTACAGTTCCTTTTTCTCTGTCATAATCACAAACAGTCAAAGGAATGCGTTCGCCATCTTCTGTAGTGCGGACAATTACAAACTGTCCGGGTTCACAGGAAGCCGCACATCGCTTCGCTTCAACCACAAACAGATATATACTGTTCGCCAATTCTCTTGCCTCAAGTATCTGATACATTTTTTAATCCTCCTTGTATATATATACCGTTCCTCTACTGAACGGGTTCCACCAAATAATATTGTCCAAATTCATCCAATTCCATTTCACCGACTTTTGATGAATCTGTCATAGATGCACAAAATACCAAACCGGTTCTTGTTCTAAGCTGACTGTTAGGATCTTCATAATATTCATAAACCACATAATATACATCATCCTGCATTGTTACTGCGGCTTCGCACATGTACAACAATTTACCGGAAATAGTTGATAAATGTCCCTGAGTATCCATAAGTCCACCCATTCCAAAGCGGTACATGGTGACACGGTTCGCCGCATCTGCCGCGCTCACAGGATATTCTGCAAGTTTTAGCGAATACATGGCAATACTTGCTTCACTGGCAACATTATCGCTGCTATATGTGATAAACGTAAATTTCGAATCACCCAAAGGCATACAAATAGGTTCTTTATACTGTAAACTGTCCTGTGTGGGCATTGTTCCATCTGTTGTATAGTAAGTTGTACAGTCTTCCGGTACAGTTACCGTTATCAGTTCAGGAAGTTCGTAAGTCCCTGATTCCAGACTGATTTCGGGAGCAGGCGGAACCAATACATCAATTTCATATTGCGCTGATGCAACTTCGCTGACAAGTCCATATGCATTTACAAAAATAGCCTGAACCGTGTATGCTCCTGATTCCAGGAAAATAGGAGCAGTATACTCATCGCTGTCAACTGTAGGTTCTCCACCGTTTACCGTATAATAAATTGTTCCGCTGGTTCCGGCAGTAAGTTTTAAATGCATTACTTCATCATATTTCCCGGCAGTAATACTGAATTCCGGTGGATTCGCAACATATTGCTGGAAACGTTCCAAAATTACTTCATCTTCACATTCCGAAAGAATACGGCTGATTTCTACAATCTTACCCTGTTGTGAATAAATATTAAATATCTTTTCATAAGTAGTTATATCTTCCTCGGTATTCCCGTTAATATTGCCTCTTAATACCAATAAAGCATTTTCAACTTCATTAATTTTAAGATAATAGTCAGCTAAAAGATATTTCATATTTATATCCGAAGAATCAATGGTCAGGGCATTTTCCAAGTATAAAATAGCCGTGTCATATTCTTCCTTTTCCGCCGCCTGCATCGCCTGTTCAACCTGATAGCTGTAAGAATTGTTTTGAACATGTCTGGTAATAAAAACACCAATAAACACAAGAAGTCCGACACACGCTAAGCCCGTAATAAATACAATGATTTTTGAAAATATACTTTTCTTCCAAAAATCAGAAATAATATTAATAAAATTACCTTCTTCCTGAAAATGGATAACTTCATCCACATCCCAAAAATCTTCATCCGGAAGTTCTTCATCCTCTATATCGTCCAAATCATCTATGTATTCCGAATCGTCCAGCAATTCTTCCTCAGAAAAATCATCAATCAAAAGACGTTCTTTTCTCCTTTCATAAGAAGAAAAAACGTTATTAATCGGCTCAGCTTTTTCTGTTTCCGAAATAATTTCTTCATCCACAGATATATCTTCTGCAACATTTAATAGAGTTTCTTCTATGCTATTTTCAATTTCAGGATCAAATACAGGCACCATTTTTATTTCTTCGCCGCAATTTTCGCAGTAAAGCTGCCCTTCTTTTAACTCCTGTTTGCATTTAGGACACTTCATAGACTTCTCCGTTCTATACAAACAAATACATCTTATTTTCTAAGTTCAACAGAATCAACACAGTTTTTCATTAACATAGCAATTGTCATAGGACCGACACCACCGGGAACCGGTGTGATTGCGCTGCAATGCGGTGCTACATCTTCAAAAAGAACATCTCCGCAAAGTTTCTTGCCTTCTTTACGGTGAATTCCTACATCAATTACTACCGCACCTTCTTTAACATACTCAGCAGTAATCATTTCCGGCTTGCCGATTGCAACAATTAAAATGTCGGCACGCTTACATACTTCTTTTAAATCTTTTGTTCTTGAATGAGCAATGGTAACCGTTGCATTCTCACGAAGCATAAGGATGGACATAGGCTTACCTACAATATTACTTCTGCCGATAACAACACATTCTTTTCCTTCAATAGAGACGTTGCTTCTCTTTAATAATTCAATCACTCCGGCAGGTGTACATGAAACATAACCCTTCTGTCCAATGCAAAGAGCACCTACATTCTGTGTGTGGAAACCGTCTACATCTTTCAACGGACTGATTGCACGGATTATTTTATCTTCATCAATATGTTTCGGTACCGGAAGCTGAACCAGAATACCGTTTACAGCATCATCTGCATTCAATTTATCAATAATATCCAACAATTCTTCTTCTGTAGTTTCTTCAGGAAGCTCATAGGATAAAGACTTAATCCCAATGTATTCGCATGCTTTTTTCTTGTTATTTACATAAACACCGGATGCAGGATCGTTACCAACCTGAATAACCGCAAGGCAAATATCAACACCTTCTTCTTTGTATGCTGCTACCCTTTCCTTACACTCATTTTTAATCTGTGTGGAAATTTCTTTTCCGTCAATAATCTGATACATATTACATCCTCCGTTGTAAAACAATTTAAAATAAGCCGGTAATTTTACCGTTATCATCCACATCAATCACCAAAGCTGCCGGTTTCTTAGGCAAGCCGGGCATAGTCATAATCGCGCCCGTTAACACAACAACAAAACCTGCGCCTGCCGATACATAAGCCTCTCTGACATCCATGCAAAAACCTTCAGGACGTCCCAGTAATGCCGGATTATCAGACAATGAATATTGGTTTTTTGCGATACAAACAGGCAAATTACCAAATCCCAAATCTTCAAGCTTAGCCAGTTGTTTATTGGCAGAATCAGAGTAATTTACCCCCTCTGCTCCATAAATTTCCTTTGCCACCTTTTCAATTTTGGCTTTTAAGGATAAATGATTATCATAAATCGGCTTAAAATTACTTTCTTTGGTTTCTAATGTGTTTAAAACCGCTTCCGCTAAAGCAATTCCGCCTTCTCCACCCTTTTCCCAAACTTCCGAAAGGGCAAAATCACAATTTCTCTCTTCACAAAACTTACGAACAAAGTCTGTTTCAGCCGCAGTATCTGTAACAAAAGCATTCAACGTCACAACAACGGGGACTTTGTATTTCTGTAAATTTTCAATGTGCTTTTCCAGGTTAACAATACCCTTAGCCAAAGCGTCCAAATTCTCAACAGATAAATCAGCTTTAGCAACGCCACCATTATACTTTAATGCACGTATTGTTGCAACCAAAACGATGGCATCCGGTTTCAATCCTCCTATTCTGCATTTGATATCAAGGAATTTCTCAGCACCCAAATCCGCACCGAATCCGGCTTCGGTAATAACATAATCTGCCATCTTCATTGCCGCTTTGGTTGCTCTGATACTATTACAACCGTGAGCAATATTAGCAAAAGGACCACCATGAATAATCGCCGGTGTATGCTCTAATGTCTGTACAAGATTAGGTTTCATGGCATCTTTTAACAATGCCGCCATAGCACCTACAGCGCCTAAATCCCCTGCGGTTACCGGTTTGCCCTCATAATTGTATGCAACGACAATACGCGAAAGACGCTTTTTTAAATCTTTCATATCTTCTGCAAGACAGAAAATAGCCATAATCTCCGAAGCAACAGAAATGACAAAACGGTCTTCTCTCACAAAGCCGTCTGTCTTATTTCCAAGACCGACAACAACATTTCGTAACGCTCTGTCATTCATATCAATACATCTTTTCCATATAATCTGACGTGTATCAATATTCAATTCATTGCCCTGATGGATATGATTATCAATCATTGCCGCCAAAAGATTATTGGCAGATGTAATGGCATGGAAATCTCCCGTAAAATGAAGATTTAAATCCTCCATAGGAACTACCTGCGCATAACCGCCTCCGGCCGCGCCGCCTTTTACGCCAAAGCAAGGACCAAGTGAAGGTTCTCTTAGTGCAATAACCGCTTTTTTATCAAGCTTTGCAAATGCCTGGCCCAAACCAACCGTAGTTGTAGTTTTTCCTTCTCCTGCCGGAGTCGGATTGATAGCGGTTACCAAAATAAGTTTCGCATCCTGTCTGTCTTTTATGCTTTCCAGATATTCATCTGAAATTTTGGCCTTATATTTACCATATAATTCTAAATCATCATAAGAAATATTTAATTTTTCCGCAACATCCGTAATCGGTAGCAATTTTGCTTCCTGCGCGATTTGGATATCTGTTTTCATTTAACCCTCATTTCTGCATTAACTGCATATGTAATAAAACTATCGTTCCTCCAAGTAATTTTCAAATTCGCTGATGGACATAAGTATCCTTCTTGGCTTGGTTCCTTCTTCCGGACCGACAACTCCTGCTTCTTCCAGTTGATCCATGATACGTGCTGCCCGATTAAAACCAATTTTAAACACACGCTGAAGCATACCGATGGAACCCTTCTCCTTTTCAATAACAAAACGTCCGGCTTCTGCGAAATACGAATCATACTCATCTCCGCTGCCGCCAATTGCGCTTCCGCCTGAAGAAGAACTGCTTAAAATTGCTTCTTCAATTCTTTCACCATAATCATTGGCAATGGACTGATTCTTAATAAAATCAACAACATCCGCAACTTCTTTGTCCGAAACAAATGCACCTTGTACACGAGCAGGTTTCGAATATCCCTGAGGGAAGAAAAGCATATCACCCTTTCCAAGAAGTTTTTCTGCGCCGTTTGCATCCAGAATTGTTCTGGAATCAATACCACTGGATACACTAAATGCAATACGGCTGGGCATATTTGCTTTAATCAAACCGGTGATAACATCTACCGAAGGTCTCTGCGTCGCTATAATCAAGTGTATTCCTGCCGCACGGGCAAGCTGTGCAAGACGACAAATAGATTCCTCCACTTCTTTTGACGCAACCATCATCAAGTCTGCAAGCTCGTCTACAATAATAACAATCTGCGGCATTTTTTTCATAGGCTGACCTTCCTGGTCTGATTCACCCTGCTCCGCTTTTTGATTGTATCCTTTTAAATCACGTACACCTGCATCCGCAAACTTTTTATATCGCTCCGTCATTTCTGCCACACCCCAAGCCAAAGCAGCCGAAGCCTTCTTAGGATCTGTCACTACCGGTATCATAAGATGAGGAATACCGTTATAAACATTTAATTCAACCACCTTTGGGTCTATCATAATCATTTTGACATCATCCGGATGTGCTTTGTATAAGATACTCATAATCAGCGTATTAATACAAACCGACTTACCGGAACCGGTAGCACCGGCAATCAATACATGGGGCATTTTGGCAATATCAGCAATAACCAATTGCCCTCCGATATCCTTGCCGACGGCAAAAGACAGATTAGAAGGAAAACTCTTAAACTCATTGTTATCAATCAAATCCCTAAAATGAACAGCGCTGCTGTTCTTGTTGGGCACTTCTATACCTACTGCCATTTTACCGGGAATCGGAGCTTCAATTCTGATATCTGATGCTGCAAGATTTAACTTAATATCATCTGCAAGCGATAAAATACGACTTACCTTTACCCCCTGTTCCGGATGTAACTCATAACGTGTTACGGCAGGTCCCTTACTGTAATCCGTCACCTTTACCCTTACACCAAAGGTTTCCAACGTTTCTTCCAGCCTCCGTGCGGTAGCCGCCAAATCTTCATTTTCGTTTCCGCTTCTGCCCGCTTCGCCCTTCTTCAAAAGATTTATAGGCGGGAACTTATATTCTTTCTTTTCTTTAAGCGGAGCCATGGTTTCTTTTACCGGCCTGTCAAGAACTGCCGACATATCACTTTTATCTCTGGAACGCAAATGTGCAACCGGTTTAGATGATACAGGCTTAATTTCATCTTCCATAGACGAAGTAAAACTCACTTCCGGTTCAGGTTCTTTTACTTCTTCCACCATTTTTAACCGTATCGGTTTTGCTATTTCATCATCTTCATGAGTATCATTTTTTATGGAAACAGGCTTTACCCAAGCGTCATCATCTTCTTCCGTATATTCAATTTGATGGATATCGCTGCTCTCTTTTCGGATAACAAGAGATTCATCCTTAGCTGCATCCTCGAATTTAGCAAAAGGAAACAGTGGATTTTCTTCTCTGCTTTCTGTTTCTGAAATAACCTCGTTTACCGGTATTTCTTCTGCTTTCTTAGCAACCGTAGTATTTAAGGTGACACCGTTTACTTTTTTATTTCTTCTTAATGTTTTCGGTTCCTCGTCCTCATCATAATTATCCTGCATACGGACACTTTTGGCTTCTTCATACAATTTCGCAGAGTATTCTTTGAAATGTTCGCCTTCTTCCCTGGTTGTTTCGTATATTTTACGGCTACCCTGTTTTACGCCCTTGATAAAGGATTTTCCTGTTAAAAGCACTAACGCTATGATGGTAATGACAAGCAGTAAAAATATGGTTCCCACCTTACCGATTAAATTACAAACCAGTAAAGTGACAGCACCAAAAACAACTCCACCGCCGTTTTGTCCATCATAAAATGTTTTAGGCCAGCCTTTTTCCGATGCATAGCTTTCTATATCTCCATAACAAATCATATGCATCAAAATGCCGATGACCATCACTAAGGCAATAACAGAACCTATTTTTATCCAAACAAAATGATTATTGCGGTTAGAAATACCCAACGCCATCACAAAGAAAGTAACAATAGGAACAATATATGCAGTGTATCCGAATACACCAAGCATAATGTTTTTGATATAATCACCCAAATTCGGTTCTGCGGAACCTTTAATGACTCCTATGGTACATAAAAATAAAAATATAACAACTGCAAAAGCTATAATCAACACAATTTCATCAATTACTGAGAATTCATTTTCTGTCTGTTTAACATTTCGGGATGAACTTGTTTTTCTTGTGGTTGATGTTCCGCGAGAAGAATTACTGCGGGAACTGTTTGAAGTTGTTTTTTTCTGGCTGTTGCTCTGCCTTCTTGCTCCATTACGGTCGGAAGATGATGCCATAAGTATTACGCCTCCAAATCTATAATCGGATTATTTTGCACACAAAAAAGCGCATAACAATCCAGTCTTTGTTAGTATAACACTTTTTGCACGTGTTGTCATCATATTGTGGCTTAGTTTTTTATAAAATCATTATGTTGTGTTTTGTGTCTGCAAATCATTTCATGCAATTTAGCTGTTGCCTCACAAATTCCACCCACTTCATCAATCAAACCTTCTTTTACGGTATTCTCACCAATTAAAATACTTCCAATATCTTTAGTAAGCTGTTCCGTTTCCACCATAAGTTCATTTAATCTTTCTTCGGTAATCCGGCTGTGGGTGGATACAAAGCCGGTAATTCGGTTTTGCATCTGCTTAAAAT
Source organism: uncultured Lachnospiraceae bacterium (assembly GCA_964651555.1). Classification (GTDB taxonomy): domain Bacteria; phylum Bacillota; class Clostridia; order Lachnospirales; family Lachnospiraceae; genus UBA3766. Next base: position 27,873 of record CAZYVY010000010.1, read on the forward strand.
ATGCATAGGTCTGGCTGGAACTGATTACCGTTCCGCTCATCCGGACAGGATGTATGACCATTGTTCCTGTAGGTACGATAAATGAATAATCCGTGCTTACCGCAATCGGCACTCCGATAGAATGGCTTCCTCCGAGTACTAAAGAAACCGTTGGCTTACTAATTGAGGCAATCATTTCTGCAATAGCCAAACCGGCTTCCACATCACCACCCATAGTATGAATCAGAACCAGAATACCATCAACATCAGAAGCATCTTCATACTGGGCCAATTTCGGTAAAACATGTTCATATTTTGTGGTTTTTGAACCGGCACTTAAATTATCATGTCCCTCTATTTCTCCAATAATGGTAATTAATTCAATATGATGTTTTTCTTTATTTTTATTTAGCTTTCCTGTACCGTATTCTTTTAATTCCTCGTTATTCTTTTCTTCCATTATCCAATCTCCTTTTTACGATATTTAAGTCACAAAAAAAGAATCCTTTCGGATTCTTTTTTAGTATGTTTCATTCTTATGTTTTTATGCTAGATATCGTAATAATCCCTGCCCTTTAAGTCTTCAATATCAAATTTCATTTCAGACGTTTTCGGCACATAATCATAATTTAATTCTCTGGCCACGTGAGGTTTCGGTCCCGCCAAGGGATTACGTATTAATTTCGGCTGTCTGTCAGCCTGGGTTTTTGCCGGAGTCCGGGATACAGAAGGCTGTGTAACCGCCCGGGATTCAGGCATAGCAACCTTTTCTTCCATATCGACAGGTTTTTCCGTAGCGGTTGGCGAAGTTGCTGCAATATTCATGCCGGTATACTGTCTGATTCTTTCCAATTCCTCCGGTGAGAAAGTACTCTTTGACGGCATACGTAAAGGTCTTCTGGACGGACTTCCATAAGAATAGGCCGGTTTCGATTCCACAGCTACAGGTTCCGGTGTCTTTTCTTCCGGCTTACTTTCTGCCTGCTCAACCTTTACTTCCTCCATTAATGGCTGCGCAACCTTTACTTCTTCTACGAAAGGATTTTCAACTTTTACTTCCTCTGCTAAAGGCTGTGCAACTACTGTTACTTCAGGTTCCTGTGTAATGGTTGGTGTCTCCTGCATCGGTTGCTCAGGAGTAATAACCTTTTCTTCCCTACGAACATGATTATTCAAACCGGACTGTTGCGGCGGAGTAATTCCCATACCGGTATACTGTCTGATTCTTTCCAGCTCCTCAGGAGAGAAAGTGCTCTTTGACGGTATACGCAAAGGTCTTCTGGACGGACTTCCATAAGAATAGGCCGGTTTCGATTCCACAGGTATGGGTGCCGGTGCTTTCACTTCCGGACGACTCTCCACTTGCGCAACCCTTGCTACCGGTTGGGTGGTCGAAGACGTCTCCGGTCTGATTGCCGGTTCTTTTTTAATAATAACACGTTCCGGCTCCTGCAACGGCTGTCTCTGTTCCGGCTGAGGGTTTTCTCTCTGCGAATTCATTTCCGCATGACGAATCGGTTCTTCCTTTTGAATGTTTATAACAGGAATCTCTGTATTCTTTATTTCTTCAACCTTAACAGGTTCAGAAACTACTTCTCCCGATTTCTTTCCGATACCATAACTCTTCTTTGATAAATTGTCGTTAATAAATGAACTTCCTGCAATATTTACGTCTGCATTCTTTCCATTTCCGGATGGCGCATTAATATGATCCAAACGGATTTCTTTTTCGCCTGATGCAGCAGAACGTCTGCGTTCTCTGGCTTCCTTCCTTGCCACATTATCTCTTTTTGCCTTTTCCGCTGCGGCAACATCTTTTTCATTTTTGCGGAATCTTCTTAACGAAGATAACCCGATAGCCGAAAGCATAATCCATGCAAAACTGCTCAATGAAGAAAATTCAGAATCTCCTATGCCAAGAAATACCAGCAACGTCGAAACATCAATCATAATCACATAAGGAAATGCATGATCCTTGTCATCACGTAAAAATCCAGCAAACCATAAGCCGGACATAATAAACAATGCAAGGCTGTCCCATTGACCCTTATGCGGCGATAAAAGCATTAAATTCAGTTCAAAAGAAGGAATGCAATCCATTAGGTATTGTACCAATGCCGCAGGTCCGCTTTCGCAACCATTCAGCGGCATAAACCACAACATTAAAACAAGACCGAATACAAATGCCAAAAGATATAACATCAGCTGGAACCATACCCGTTGCACGGTTATCCACGCCTCTTTATTTTTTGTTTTGATAATGGCAACAATTCCGATTACGACAGTAAAAAGACCTATTACATCATAATAAGCAAGAAATGCTGAAAATACACCCAGCAATACATAAAATAATGCATGTGCTTTTTCCTTGATTTTCTGATTGCGGTTTGCTTCACACAAATATATCAGGCATAAAAGATAAACCGCAAAAAACATGGTAAAGAGGCTATCAGGTGTACATTCCTTTACCAGCAAAAAGCTTCCGGGAAGGAAAGACACCATAAGAAAAGCCAGCCATGCCGGCAAACGTCCAAGACCCTTTTTTGCCGCAAAATAGACAACAATTATGGTAATCAACTGAATAACCGACTGTATAGCCATTGCTGACGCAGGCTTGTATCCAAGAAAACCAAGCAAAAATGATAATAAATTGCCATAAATATACGCACCGTTACTCTGAGTATCCAAAGAAACATTGCCAAGAACAGAGACCCCATAATCATAAAATACTGTGGTCCCTTCCAAGATACCACCGGACGAAATTACTGCAATCAGGCGAACCGCAGCCGCAACAATTAACACCGTAACCACAGCAAAAATCTCTGCTGCACCTGCCAAAACAGGAGTTTCCTCTCCTAATTTAGGCAAAATAAATCTCTCAACTAACTTATAAATGACAATTACCGCAAGTATGCCGGCAATTGCATATGCATACATTAATACGATTGAAATCCATGTAACCTGACCTTCTGCCTTCTGATAAATTTCCATCGCAGCAATTCCAATATCCGTAAAAAGGATAATGGAAAATAATCCCCATAAAATATAGCTAAGCCATGTCTTAGTCAACTTCATTTTAAAACCGTCCCCTATATCTTTTTTGTATCTAAAAGAAAAAATCTCTATTCTTCTGTTTCCCCACCAAGAAATGTTTCAATATTATATCTCGGGCGATGTTTTACCTCAATGTAAATCTTACCGATATACTGTCCGATTAGCCCAATGGACAAAAGCTGTACACCGCCAATAAACCAGATAGAAATCATCAATGATGTCCAACCGGGTTCCACAACACCGAAGAAATATGAAACCAACGCATAAATAAATGCACAAACACTTCCGAAAATAATTATTCCACCCATAACCGTAATCAGACTTATGGGTTTTACGCTGAAGGAAGTAATACCTTCTATTGCCAGTGCAAGCATTTTTTTCAGCGGATATTTTGACTCGCCCGCAACACGTTCCTTACGCTCATAATAAACACTATCCGTTTTATAACCAATCAACGGAACCATGCCTCTTAAGAAAAGATTACTCTCTTTAAATTCACTGAAATGCTTTACTGCACGCTGTGACATCAAACGGAAATCCGCATGATTATAGACTGTTTTTACTCCCATGCTGCTCATCAGCTTATAAAAAGCCTGCGCTGTGGTTCTTTTAAAGAAAGTGTCCGTTTTTCTTTTGTTGCGTACACCATAAACAATATCGCATCCGTCGTAATATTTATCCAGCATTTCTTCAAATACGCCGCTATCATCCTGCAAATCCGCATCAATGGAAATTGTCACATCGGAACACTGCATAGCAGTTAAGAGTCCCGCTGTCAATGCAAATTGATGTCCAACATTGCCTGCAAGCTTCAAGCCGTATACACAACTGTGTTTTTCATGCTCAGTTGCAATCAATTCCCATGTTTTATCCTTACTTCCGTCATCCACAAAAAGAATAAAACTGTCTTTTGCTATTTTATTTTTCTTAATAAGGTCATCTAATGCCCCACGAAGTGCCTCCGAAGAAATCGGAAGCATTTCTTCTTCGTTATAACAAGGAACTACAATTGCTAATTTATCCATAAAAATTCTCTTTCTATGCGTTCATGGCGTTCATTGCCTGCGCTAAATCTGCAATAATGTCATCTGCATTTTCAATACCAACCGAGAAACGAATCAAATCAGGCTGTACACCTGCAGCAATTAACTGTTCATCATTCATCTGTCGATGAGTATGACTTGCAGGATGAAGCACGCAGGAACGTGCATCTGCAACATGTGTTACAATAGCAATCATTTTAAGACTGTCCATAAACTTAACACTTGCATCTCTTCCGCCTTTTAATCCAAAGGTAAGCACACCACAGGTTCCCTTAGGCATATACTTCATTGCTCTTTCATGATATTTATCCCCTTCAAGTCCGGGATAATTTACCCATGCAACATTTTCATTTGCCTGAAGCCACTGTGCCACCTTCAATGCATTGGCACAATGTCTTTCCACACGTAAATGTAATGTTTCCAATCCAAGATTTAAAAGAAATGCATTCTGCGGTGACTGAATGGAACCCAAATCTCTCATCAATTGAGCAGTTGCCTTGGTAATATATGCACCTTTACCGAATTTCTCAGCATATGTAATACCGTGATAAGACTCATCAGGAGTACAAAGTCCGGGGAATTTTTCTGCATGTGCCATCCAGTCAAAGTTACCCGAATCTACAATCGCACCACCTACGGATACAGCATGTCCGTCCATATACTTGGTTGTGGAATGTGTAACAATATCAACACCATATTCAAAAGGTCTGCAATTAATCGGTGTAGGGAATGTATTGTCAACAATTACGGGAATGCCGTTTGCATGTGCAACACTTACAAACTTCTCAAAATCTAAAACAACAAGAGCCGGATTAGAAACAGACTCCGCAACAATACACTTGGTATTAGGCTTAATTGCCGCCTGCAAATCTTCCGCAGAAATTTCAGGATCAACAACCGTTGTCTCAATACCCATTTTAGCTACTGTAGTAGTCAAAAGATTAAATGTACCGCCATAAAGTGCAGAAGAAATAATGATATGGTCTCCAGCTTCACAAATATTAAATACTGCATAAAAGTTTGCAGCCTGTCCGGAAGAAGTAAGCATAGCAGCCACACCACCTTCCATCTCGCAAATCTTATTTGCAACATAGTCATTGGTAGGGTTCTGTAATCTGGTATAAAAATATCCGGAATCCTCTAAATCAAACAATTTTCCCATCTGTTCAGAGGTATCATACTTAAACGTCGTACTCTGGTAAATGGGTAATACTCTGGGCTCGCCCTTTGTCGGCTTCCATCCGCCCTGAATACAGGTGGTTTCAATATTTCTCTTGCTCATTTTTATTGTCTCCTTATTTGGTCAATTATTCTTCTTCCCAATTGGTATAAACGTTCTGTACATCATCATCATCTTCCAAAAGGTCTAATGTTTTCTGAAGATTCTTTACCGCGGTTTCATCAGTCAACGAAACATAATTCTGGGGAATCATGGTTACTTCTGCACTTGCCATGGGAATACCTGCTTCTTCCAACGCCTTGGTTACATCCATAAGACCATCGGGAGCAGTTAAAATTTCATAGCTGTCATCTTCTTCATTAAAATCTTCAGCACCGGCATCCAATACCAGCATCATGAGTTCGTCAGAATCTATATCACATTCTTCCTTATCAATGATAACCTGTCCTCTTTCATCAAACATAAATGATACGCAACCTAAAGTACCAATACTTCCGTTTCCCTTAGTAAAAGCACTTCTGACATTGGCTGCTGTTCTGTTTCTGTTATCAGTAAGTGTTTCAACGATAATTGCGATACCGTTAGGTCCATAGCCTTCATAAGTTACATGTTCATAAATAACATTGTTTCCTTCGCCGGATGCCTTCTTAATACCTCTTTCAATGGTATCATTTGGCATATTGTTTGCTTTAGCCTTAGCAATAACGGTTGCAAGTTTATAATTATTCGCAGGATCGGGGCCGCCTTCTTTTACCGCAACGGCAATTTCACGTCCGATGATGGTAAAAATTTTACCCTTAGCTGCGTCGTTTTTCTCCTTTTTATGCTTAATATTCGCAAATTTTGAATGTCCTGACATAATAGCCTCCTGTGTATTCTAAATAAATATCAAATTATATTGTACCATTATTCGTCGCTTTCTTCAACAAATTTTATGGTATCATTCTCTTCTTCTGCTTCGTTTTTTTCTTCTTCCATACGGTTACGAATTACGGATACGGTTTTAAAGATTCTGTTTTCTACTTCAAGTGCCTTAAAGTGATACCCTTCATAATCCATTTCAAATAATTCATCATCGGCAGGGATATGTTCCAATTTCGAAATCATAAAACCATTCAATGTCTCAAAATTCTCATCATCAAAAACAATGCCCAGTTCTTCCTCCAGCTCATCTAAGGGAGTCAGACCATCAATTTCATAAGTATTTTCACCTTTCTCTTCTATGTATTCTTCTTCTTCGTCATATTCGTCCAGAATATTCCCTACGATTTCTTCCAAAATATCTTCCATGGCTATAAGACCGGAAGTTTGTCCGTACTCATCAGATACAATCACCATCTGAAGCTTTGCCGACTGCATTTCCTGAAATAAGTCATTGATATTTTTGGTCTCCGGCACAAAAACCGCTTCTCTTAAAAGTTCCGGATAAGCCGAGAGTTTTGCTTTGGCTCTTTTATTTACATTCTGGAACCTGATGACATCCTTAAAATGAATAATGCCCACAACATGGTCAAGATTTTCTTCGTAAACCGGATATCGGCTGTTCTTTTCTGCCAACATAAAATCGATAGCGTCCGGCAGATTCATTTCTACATCAATGGCCGTAATGTTACTTCGGTTTGTCATAATATCTTTGGCTTCTTTATCGCCATATTCGAAGATATTGGCAATCATCTCTGCTTCTTCCGCTTCCAAAACACCAAGTTCCTGACCTTCATTTACCATGGAAATGATTTCTTCTTCGGTGACGTCCGCCTTAACCGCCGGCTTTTTAATGCCGAATATCCACAAAATACCTTTTGCAAGCAAGTTAGTCAAATCCGTTATCGGTTTTAAAACAACTGAAATCGCCATAACTACAGATGCAAACCGGGCCATCCTTTTTATGGGCATATAACGCACTATACGTCTCGGTATCAGCATAACAAAAGTCAAAAACAATACAAAATACACAAATAAAATCACAAAAAACAATCCGTCTGCCAGATACTGTGCCAGTATTCCCGATAAAAGTTCCGGAATTTTACCTTCAAACATTTTCCGCACAATAAAATCAAAACAATATTCTGCCGTAACCGGTAAATAAAATCCACCGATCATGGTAGTGACAACAATAATTGCAATCAGAGCCCTGTTTTCATACGCAATTTCATTTTCATCAATTTTTCTTAATTTTTTTACGAGTTTCGGTCCTAATTCTTCTTCGTTTTTGTCAATATCCGTCCCTCGGACAGAATGTATCATCGCGATAAATGCACAAAACATGGCATCCAGCAATGCTAAGACAACAAACATGAGAATAAGCTGAAACCTATACATGTTCATTTATGATTCTTCCTCCGTCATATAAAAGCACATCACATTCTTATGTATGAAGCTCAAGACTGATCATCAGTGCTCTATTTACTTTTTCCATGATTTCTTCATCCAAATGACATACCAACTCATGAAGTCTTTTTTTATCGATTGTCCGCAACTGTTCCAGTAAAATTACCGAATCTTTCACCATTTGATATTTAGATGAATCCAGCTCAATATGTGTAGGCAACTTTGCCTTGTTCATTTTACTGGTAATTGCCGCCACAATAATTGTAGGGCTGTGTTTATTTCCTACATCATTCTGAACAATCAACACCGGCCGGATGCCGCCCTGTTCAGAACCCACCACCGGTCTTAAATCCGCATAATAAATATCTCCTCGTCTCATGCATACACCTTCATTTCATTTTCTTTACTTTCTACTATTTCCGTTTTGTCAGGTTGTATACAAAAGAGAACTCAATTTTGTAAAATTATTATGCTAAATCATTGTGATAATCTTTTGAATAAATCTGTTTGCCCTCTAAATAATATTCTTTGGGTACACGTTTTCCGATATCACAAATCATTTCATAACGGAATCCTCCGTATAAATCACATAACTGCTCCACCGTAATTTCTTCATTACCGTCATTTCCGATTAAGGTAACTTTTTCACCTTCTTGTACTTGAGGCAAATGCGTAACATCAATCATAAACTGATCCATACACACCCTTCCCAAAATCGGGCAACGTACACCTTGCACCAGAACATAACCACAGTTGGAAAGGCCTCTGGGATAACCGTCACCATATCCCACAGGTACAGTTGCCACCCTTGTTTCCCTGTCGGTTACATAGGTTCCGCCATAACTGATACAGCAGCCGGCAGGCAAAGTTTTAATAAAAACAATTCTACTGTATAATGATAATGCCGGCTGTAAATTAATTGCCTCTTTGTTCATTTCATCCGACGGCCAGACTCCATACATGGAAATTCCGACCCTGCCTGCATTCAAATCATCAGTCTCCATTTCCATAAGCGCCGCACTGTTAAATCCATGTCTTACCGGAAATACATATCCGGTTTCTTCTTTTATCTTCCTGATAAATGTCTGAAAAATATCAATCTGGCAATAAGCATCCGCTTTCTCTTTTGCATCTGCATTTGCAAGATGTGTAAAAATACCTTCTGCGGTAATTCCCGGCAGCTTAAGCATTTTGTTTATAAACTCCATTCCGCTATCATCCGCAGGAATACCGATACGGTGCATACCTGTATCTACTTTTACATGCACTTTTGCATTTTTCTGTAATTTTACAGCCAAGGCAGAAATTTCATCCAGCATATCCTCGCGGAAGACAGTAAATGCAATATCTTCTTTTATCATATCCTCATAGGCATAAGGGAAAGTATAGCCAAGTATCATGATTGGCTTTGTAATGCCGCATCTTCTTAAAATCAACGCTTCTTCCGCAGTCGCCGTGGCGAAACCATAAAGATAATCTTCATTTTCAAGGCATCTGGCGATAGGCAAAGCACCATGTCCATAGCCGTCAGATTTTACAACTGCCATAATTTTTAATGCCTCACCCTGTTTTTTATGAATTGCATTTAAATTATTTCTTACCGCGTCCAAATTAACCGACGCACATACTCTCTCATAATGATTCACGGTAATCCTCCTTAGAACCCGTTCCCTTTTATATTATTTTTGTAAGCGCATGGGCAATATCACCTGCCATAAGAGAATAGCCATTGGATTCAGCCAATGCTTCATCTCCTGCTTTGCCATGCAAAAAAACGCCTTTCCATGCTGCATCAAAGGCACTTTCTTCTCCAATACACAATGCCCCGATAATACCGCTTAACACATCGCCGCTTCCTGCGGTTGCCATACCATCGTTTCCGGTTTGATTAATGTATATGTTTTCTCCGTCACTTACAACCGTTCCGGCATCTTTTCCTACAACAATCACCTTATATTGCTTTGCAAATTCTTTAATATTGCCTATATAGTTATCTTTTAATTCTTTTACGCTTTTATTTGTCAAACGTGATAATTCGCCGGGATGTGGGGTTATAATTACTTCCCTTCCCGATAACCGTTCCCTGTTGTCCAGCAAATTCCTATTCATTGCAATACAATTTAGTGCATCTGCATCTGCCACAATTGTTTTATCGCATTGTTCCATCACATAACGTACTAGTTCCACGGCATTTTCATCCGTCGATAAACCGGGCCCCATTACAACACAGGAAGCACACTCCGTCAACTTACTTAACTCATCGGTATTTATACCATTATGGTCATAAGTATGAAGAATTGCCTCCGGAAGCATGGTTTGAATTGCATGTCTGTTAACTTCGTGGGTATATATATCCACAAGTCCGGCACCCATACGTAATGCAGCAAGTGCCGATAAATAACACGCCCCATACATGGATGCACTACCTGCAATCACCAATACTCTTCCAAATGTCCCCTTATTTCCGTTCCTGTCACGTTTAGGCAATGTTATCTTAGCATCTTTTTCAACCGTAAAAATATTCATCTCTTTTTCATCATAAAAAAAGCGATGCGAAATACCAATTTCTTCTACAAAAACCTTTCCGCAATATTTAGCACCGGGATAAAGCAAATGCCCCGGTTTATAATAAGCAAACGCCACTGTTTCATCCGCACATACTGCAGTTCCAAGCACAGCTCCGGTGTCCGTATGAATTCCCGAAGGAATGTCTACAGCAATCACTTTGCACCCCTGCTCCTTTGCGCAATTCAGTGCTGCAATCACTTCTGCATATTTCCCTTCCACAATACGGTCAATTCCAATACCGAATATACCGTCTACAATCATATCATATTCTGTAAAATCCAAGTCGGTCACTATTCTTCCGCCTGCTTTTATATAAATATCATATTGTTTACGCACAGAAGGTTTTTGTTTGTCGGTTTCCCCACATAAAAATACAGACGCCTGTATACCCTGCATCAAAAGAATCCTGGCAACTGCCAATGCATCGCCACCATTATTTCCCGTTCCGCAGACGCATAAAATATTCTTTGCATTATGCTTTTTTATACGGTCAACTACCGCCAAAGCCCCACGCTCCATAAGAATATCCTGGCCAATCCCAAGTTCTTCTATGGTGCCTTCATCTGCCCGCCTCATCCGGGCTGCATCCAACACATACATTTTGCACATTTTTATTCAGAATCCTCTTTTTGTTCCACACCAAATTTCATATCAAAAATTTCAATTACATCTGCACCGAAAATATCATGCATATATGCATATAAATCCTGATTGCGTCTCTGCATTTCTTCCTTACGGATCATATTCTTTTTTAATTCCACACGAATATTATTTATCCATTCCGTAATTTCTTCCAAACGGGCACTGTTTTCCTGAATATCCTCATAACAGGCTTCCATGGTAAGTAACATTAGCTTTCTGTTGGCATCATTGATTAATTTCGGTAATTCAAACATGTCATCTTTATAAGCTTCAAGCTTTTCATTGCATTCTTCAATCAACCGCTTATTATCATCAATCTTTTTGGACGCCTCAGGTGTATCGCTCTCATCCATCATGGATACAATTTCATCCATTAACTTATTTTTTAAACGCTTAATGTCCTTAGTTTCCGTATTTACCTTTCCTTGTTGTTTTAACAATTCATTGAGTTCTTCTTCTGCATTTTTTATTTCGGCATTGGTATGCACCTGGCTAAATAACTGGTGCCATTTATGATCCAATGTTAAAATAGGAATTTTTTTTCCGGTCAAGGCCGGTACATATACTTCATCTTTTCGTGACATAATCACGCCCTCTTTCTAATTAGTCATTTTTTTCGCAATTAATCTGGTAGGAAAGTTTCATAAGGCTGTCTGAGAGATGAACGTTTTCTACTGTTACTCCCTGAGGGACATCTAAATCTACATGAGCAAAATTCCAAATACCGCGAATGCCGGATTTTACAAGCTTTTTGGCTATTTCCGCCGCACTATTTTTAGGCAGGGTAAGCACTGCAATATCTATATCGTTTTCTTTGATAAAGGATTCCAGTTCCTCGATAGGTTGAATCACCATACCGCGAACCTGCTTGCCCTGTAATATTGGATTATTATCAAACATACCCTTAATCAAAAAGCCCCGCTTTTCAAAACTTACATAATTGGCCAGAGCCTGTCCCAAATTACCAGAACCGATGATAATCAAATTATGTTTCTTACCCAGTCCGAGTATTTTAGCAATTTCATTATACAAATAATCCACATTATAACCATATCCCTGCTGTCCGAATCCGCCGAAATGATTAAAATCCTGACGAATCTGTGATGCAGTGATACGCATTCTCTTGCTTAATTCCTGCGATGAAATTCTTTCAACGCCTTCTTCTCTTAAATCTCCCAGAAATCGAAAATATCTGGGAAGTCTGGCAATAACCGCCTGCGAAATACCTTTTTCAGCCATACGCTTTCCCCCGGTAAAAACTTTTACATAGATATAAAAATTATAAAACATTGTTAAATCTCTGTCAATTTATTATACATTGTTTTACATATTGTTCACATGTTATGTGCGGATATTTCTATTTTCTTTGCTTTTTTCCATAAAATATCCTATAATCATCTATGTGTGTCAAACTGACTATCAACGTACATTTCATACATTGATGCATAACATATTTTCTTAATTTATAAAGTAATCTCACAGGGAGTTTTATTATGATTTTATCCTGTCAAAACATTTCCAAATCCTTTGGCGACAAGGATGTGTTAAAAAAAGTAACTTTTCATATAAATGATCACGAAAAAGTGGCTTTAATCGGCAATAACGGTGCCGGCAAAACCACCCTTTTTCACATTATTACCAAGGAACTCGATGCGGATGAGGGCGAGGTTGCGCTTAAAAAGGACACATCCATCGGTTATCTTTCACAGCATCACGACTACACTTCCACCAATACGGTGTATGATGAACTTCTTGTGGTAAAAGCAGATGTCATCCGCATGGAAGAACAACTCCGTGCCATGGAAGAAGAAATGAAGCATTTAACCGAAGAAAATCTGGATGCCCATATGAAGGCATATCATGATAAAATGCATAGCTTTGATTTAGCCGGCGGTTATACCTATAAAAGTGACATTCAGGGCATTTTACGGGGTTTACAGTTTAAGGAAGAAGATTTTAACAAACCGGTCTCGACTTTAAGCGGCGGCGAGCGCACTAGACTTCTTCTCGGACGCATTCTTCTTGAAAAGCCTGATTTAATTCTTTTGGACGAGCCTACCAACTATCTTGACATTGAATCGGTCAGATGGCTGGAAAACTATCTTTTAAATGTAAAAAGTGCAGTTCTGGTAGTCTCCCACGACCGTTATTTTATCAATAAAATCGTAAGCAAGGTTGTGGAAATCGAAGCCGGCAATTCATTATGTTATGAAGGAAATTACGAAGATTTTATTGCCAAAAAAGAAGTCTGGTTACAAAGCCGCATCGCAGCATACGAAAATCAACAACGCGAAATTAAACATCAGGAAGAAGTTATCAGCAAACTTCGCTCCTTTAACCGCGAAAAATCAGTCAAACGCGCCGACAGCCGTCAGAGGTTATTAGACCGTATTGAACGCATTGATAAGCCCATTGAAGAGAAGGCGGATATGCAGTTTACGCTCTCTCCTACCGTCATCAGCGGCAATGACGTATTATCCGTGCAGGATTTAGCCAAGTCCTATGGCGAACGTACTTTATTCCGCAATGTTTCTTTTGAAATCAAAAGAGGTGAACACATTGCTTTAATCGGCCAAAACGGTACCGGAAAGACCAATATTTTAAAAATCATAAACGGATTAATTGAAGCTGATGAAGGTTTCGTAAGCTTAGGAACCAATGTTACCATCGGATACTTTGACCAGCAAAGCCGGGTTTTGGATGAAAGCAAAACCGTATTCGATGAGATTTCAGATACATATCCTAAGTTAACCCAGACCGAAATCCGCAATGTACTGGCAGCCTTTCTTTTTACCGGAGACGAAGTCTTCCAATCAATCCGTTCATTAAGCGGTGGCGAACGCGGACGTGTGATATTGGCAAAATTAATGCTTTCCGGTGCAAACTTCCTGATTTTGGACGAGCCCACCAACCATTTGGACATGATATCCAAAGAAGTTCTGGAAGAAGCCTTGAATTCTTATACCGGCACGGTTTTATATGTATCCCATGACCGATATTTTATCAACCGTACTGCCAGCAGAATCCTGCATTTAAACGGTTGTCAGGTCACTTCATATCAGGGTGATTATGATTATTTTCTTGAGAAGTCAACCCAGGATATAAACAGACAGGCGGATTATATGAGTAAAGGTGCTTCTGCGTTAGGCAATGGTTCTTCCTTAGCCGGTTCTGCTTCAACTTCTGCTACCTCCTCTTATGCTTCATCTAATTCAAGCACCGGCACACAAACCGAAGCCAAGCTTGACTGGGCAAAACAGAAGGAATTACAGGCAGCAAAGAGAAAAAAAGAAAATCAACTCGCAAAGACCGAACAGGCAATTGAAGAATTGGAATCTAAGATTGCCGATTTACAGGAAGAAATGTCTAAGCCTGAAATTGCATCCAACTCTGTGAAGTTGCAGGAATTGTGCAAGGAATGTGATGCGGCTCAAAGTAGGTTAGATGAATTATATGAGTTGTGGGAAGAATTGAGTGAAGAATAACTTTTAAAAAATATGAATAGTTAAATATAAAAAAGACCGAGTTATCAATGTGATAAACGGTCTTTTTAGGGTTATTTCACTGTAAACCTGAAAGTTGTCTTTCTATTATCAATCAAAACATAAAATTTTTTTGACCATTCCACTCTACCCATACATAATCAAAGCATCCTTTTCCTGCAAAAAATTTTTGTTCTAAATCATTATAGGAAGTAACCTCTTCGTTTCTTAATTTTCTAAATAGCTCAAATTCTTCTTCATTGAGTCTTTCTTTTATCCTGGCAAATAACAGTTCTATTTTCTCCTGTTCTTTTTCGAAAGCTTTAAATACATCCGCTTCAATCTCTTGTTTATTCTCTTGTTCAATTTGATTCTTCAATTCAAATAAGCTCTCATTTCCATACTTTTCTTGCTTCAGACTCATTTATTCTGTATGGAAGCTATTACCTTTGCACTCATTTCATCTCATCATGCAAACATAACCTCACCTTCGTATCCATCTCAGGCATACAATACATAATATTACTAGATAACGGAGTCCATTCAAACTGATAGGCCGTTTCTTTATCTTGAGAAATATCCATATCCAAATGGAGTTTAACGCCCTCCTTACTGGTATCTAATACTTTCCCTATAAAATTAACACCTGCTAATTTTTCATTATACTTCTGTTTAATATGAAATAAACCATTTTTGCCTAATCTATAACGAAAGTGAAACACTCCTCCTTGAATCAACGGCTCACTACAGCAACAACCTTTTAGCTTTTCTTGTTTCTGAATTTTTCAATCTAGCAACATATCCGCAATTCCCATAAGACAAAACATAATACTGATAAGGAAATTAAGTATAATGGAGATATAACCTCTTATATCTCTTTGTATATTTCTCTTATATGAATCAACAACATCCAATATACACATTAAAAAATAAAGTAATCCCACCCACAAAATACCTAAAAATGCAACAGGAATCGAAACCAAAAACAAAATAAACATCCATTCTCTTAATTTATTATTATCTTGCATATGCTTCTTCCTCTTCATTACATTCTTTTTTCTACATCAAATTCTTTATATGCCCTTTCTTGTAACATTCTCAAAATCTCATTTAAGTATTCGTACATACTATCTTCTTTAACATAATCCATATCAACTGTCATAATACATTTTCCACCATAATACACTTTTTTAATACCCATTATCTCCTTTATATTCAAGATTCCATTCGTCAACTTCAAATTCTTGCATGCTATCAACTCTTCATAAAAATGAAAAATTAGTATTTTCATCGTATTTGATATTAAATATACTCCACCCCTATGGCCTTCAGTTGTTCTCTCATTTTTCGAACCTTTTTCTCAGGGAATCTTCTTCCTATGCAGTCCTCCAACATGCTGACTTTAGTACCAGCCTTAACGGCGCCCTTTGCAGTAGCACCTACACAACCGCATTCATCAAGTCCGCAAAGAACAACCTCTTTGTATCCTTGTGTTTTCATATATTCCCGGAATGCTTTTGCAGTATATGTATCAGAGTGTTTCTTCTCAAAACACAAATCAGACACAATATTCAGTCCGCTATATAGCTTGGCACCCTCTGTTCCTTTGATTGAGAATCCAACGCCCCACATGATTTTGGGTAAAATATGCTTAATATATATTATGTCGTATTCATTTTCCTTATGAAATTCAATGGCCTCGTTTACATTACCAGTAAGCTTATCCGTATCATAAGAAAACATAGGCTTTCTTTTATCCCATAGGTAATCGTTTTGCATATCAATTACAAGTAGTGCTTTTTTATGTGACATATCATTTTCTCCTCGTCATCAAACATCTCTATCTCATACATAAGGGAACCATTCTTGTATATTTCCCTATATATTTCTCCTAGTTTCTCCGTTCTACCACTTACACATTTCCATCCTTCATCTGGTAGTATCCCAGACATTTCATCCCCAAATGCACCTATTGTTTCATACTGCTTTTCATCAATAGTCAAAAACGTCCAACTAACCCCTTAAATTCCATAAACCAATGTCCTCCTATGCCTTGTAAACTTCAAAATAATTCGAGTATTTCTCTATCTTTCCAGTATTTACAGGCTTTCCTACCAACTGGCATCTATGTATTTTTCGCTTTTCCCTTGTTTTTTCCCTCGTGAGGAAGTTATAAGGGAAATACTATTTTTTCTTTTCTGCAAATCTTTTAGATTCTATTTCCATTCTTTTAAAATCCAAGCATTGCTCTTTTGCTGCAAATTTCTGACCTGATACATATTTTAAATATAAGACATTTGCTGTATTTGTCAAATCTCTAGCGTGCTCATTACACCATTCC
>CAZYVY010000011.1:0-43744 GCA_964651555.1 uncultured Lachnospiraceae bacterium
GGAGCTGCCCTTAGTACGAGAGGACCGGGGTGGACGGACCACTGGTGTATCTGTTAGGAACCAATCCTATGGCAGAGTAGCCAAGTCCGGCAGGGATAAACGCTGAAGGCATCTAAGCGTGAAGCCCCCCTCAAGATGAGATATCCCAATTAATAAGACCCCTTAAAGACTATGAGGTAGATAGGGCCAAGGTGTAAGTGCAGTAATGCATTCAGCTGATGGTTACTAATAGGTCGAAAGCTTATCCAGGTAAGGAGTAGTGTGGAAGGAATCGCTTGGTGAAGGAAAAATCTGTGTTCGGTTTTGAAGGTTTGAGAAAGACCTTTCATTCCTCGATAGCTCAATGGTAGAGCACTCGGCTGTTAACCGAGGGGTTGTAGGTTCGAGCCCTACTCGGGGAGTTAAGACGGGAAACCGTTTTAAGCTGGCTCCGTGGTCAAGCGGTTAAGACATCGCCCTTTCACGGCGGTAACACGGGTTCGATTCCCGTCGGAGTCATGAAAACTGTTATAACTGCATATGATAGTTTTAGAACAGAATATGGCGCCATAGCCAAGCGGTAAGGCGTGGGTCTGCAACACCCTGATCACCAGTTCAAATCTGGTTGGCGCCTCTAAGAAGCGATTAAGTGATAATCATTTAATCGCTTTTCTGTTTATATAGTATTTGATATTGGAATAATTAAGATAGAAGAGAAATGTATATGAGAAGGAATAAAAGAAAGTATCAAAATAGAAAATATGAGGAAAAACCTTTGCAAAAGAAAATTATGCCACGGCGAAACCGAATTATGGGAACTCTTTTTTTATGTATTATTTTTGTGGCAGTTGTGGTTGGAAACATATCTTTTAGAAGGCAGTTCGCAAAGACCGGGGCACAAGAAGCTGAGGTGATTAGAGTTGTAGACGGCGATACCATCGTTTTAGGTATAAACGGTGTGGAAGAAAGGGCTCGTTTGATTGGAGTGGATTGTCCCGAGAGTGTCAGTGAGAAAAAGGAAGAGAATACAGTTTATGGTGAATATGCTTCTGATTTTACCAAAAGAGAATTGACAGAAGGAAAGATGGTTTATATTACATATGATGAGGTAAGAACAGACCAATACGGCCGTAGCCTTGTTTATCTGTGGATAGATAAGGATGTGGGGAATTTAGAGTGTCTGTATCAGATGAAATTAGTGGAAGAAGGATATGCTTTTGCAGCCGCCTATGAACCCAACACGCTATATGCGCCGGAATTGTACAACGGAATGAAGGCCGCCATGGAAATGAAAACGGGATTATGGGGATATGATGACTTTTATAAGCAATACAAGTATTTGCTTTATCCATAGGACATTTGCAGTTTTTTCACAATTTATAATATTGATTTATCTTGTAGGGAACACTATAATGGAAAATGATTTAGTATAGATAATAAAAGAAAGTGAATGAAGATGGAAAATAATAATTACGAGAATAACAACCGCAGAAACCAGATGCCGGATGAGCACGGTGGACAGAATAATCAAAATGCCGGTAACAATGGAAATCATAATGGTAATCAAAATGGTCCGAAACCCGGAAATTTTTGGACACTCATTTTGGTATTGAGTTTTTTTGTATTTTTTATTGTTATGTTCATGCGTATGATGATGCCTACGGACGTAAATGTAATAGAATACAGTGAGTTTATCCGGATGATTGAAAATGATGAGGTGGAAGAAGTATTGATCGGTAGTGACCGTATTACTATTTTACCTAAGGAAGAAGAAAATTCGGGTTTTGGTTATGGAATTTTTTCTTCTGAGCAGGATTATTTATATACCGGAAAGTTGGAAGAAGATGAAACACTTACCGCAAGACTTTTGGAAAATGGCATAAAAGTCAGCGGTGAAATTCCTGATAATTCCGGTGAAGTATGGTATTTTATTTTAACGACGATTTTACCCATTGTTTTAATGGTTGGTTTAACGATTGTATTATTCCGCAGAATATCCAAGAGTGGCGGAATGGGCGGAGTTATGGGCGTTGGCAAAAGTAATGCCAAGGTATATGTCCAAAAGGAAACCGGTATAACCTTCCAGGATGTTGCAGGCGAAGATGAGGCAATCGAATCATTGCAGGAAGTGGTTGACTTTTTGCATAATCCTGACCGCTATGTAAAGATTGGTGCACGCTTACCTAAAGGCGCACTTCTTGTGGGACCTCCGGGTACCGGTAAAACATTGTTGGCTAAGGCGGTAGCCGGTGAAGCAAAAGTACCGTTCTTTTCACTAACAGGCTCGGATTTTGTAGAGTTATACGTTGGTGTCGGAGCATCCAGAGTAAGAGACTTGTTTAAAGAAGCAGAGAAAAATGCGCCCTGTATTATTTTTATTGATGAAATTGATGCTATTGGCCGGAGTCGTGATTCCAAGTATGGTGGCGGCAATGAAGAGCGTGAGCAGACGTTGAATCAGTTGCTTGCGGAAATGGATGGATTTGACGGTAAGAAAGGGATTATTATTCTTGCAGCAACAAACCGTCCGGAGATTTTGGATAAGGCATTGTTACGTCCCGGACGTTTTGACAGAAGAATTATTGTAGAAAAACCGGATTTGAAGGGGCGTGTAGAAATTTTAAAAGTACATGCCAAGGATGTACTTATGGACGAAAGTGTAGATTTGGACGAAATTGCTTTGGCAACCAGTGGCGCAGTTGGTTCCGATCTCGCAAATATGATTAATGAAGCTGCTATTAATGCAGTAAAACAGGGAAGAGAATATGTAAGCCAGAAAGACTTATTTAATGCTGTGGAAATCGTGTTGGTTGGTAAAGAGAAGAAAGACCGCATTTTAAGTGAACAGGAAAGACGTATTGTTTCATATCACGAAGTTGGTCATGCACTTGTCAGTGCCTTGCAGAAAAATTCAGAACCGGTACAGAAGATTACCATTGTACCCAGAACCATGGGAGCATTGGGGTATGTCATGCACGTCCCTGAAGAAGAAAAGTATTTGAATTCAGAAGCTGAGTTGCATGATATGTTGGTTGGTTTGCTGGCAGGACGGGCGGCTGAAAAGCTGGTGTTTGATTCGGTTACTACCGGTGCTTCCAATGATATTGAAAAAGCAACATCTATTGCCCGCTCTATGGTAACACAGTACGGTATGAGTGAAAAATTCGGGTTGATTGGTCTGGAATCGGTAGAGAGCAGATACTTGGATGGACGTGTTGTGATGAATTGTGCTGATGATACTGCGGCAGCCGTAGATGAAGAAGTAATGCGTATTTTAAAAGACTGCTATAAGGAAGCAATGGATCTTCTAAAAGATAACCGTGAAATTATGGATAAGCTGGCAGAATATCTTATTCAGAAGGAAACGATTACCGGTAAGGAGTTTATGGAAATATATTGTCATGAAAAGGGAATTCCCGTTCCGGAGCCGAAGTCAGAGATAATGAAGAAAGAGAATGCGAAGAAGGAAGAAACCGAAGGATCTGAAGACGATTCTGAAGAAACCGAAGAACCTGAAGTTGATTCGGAAGAAACCGAAGAACCTGAAGTTGATTCTGAAGAAACCGAAGAACCTGAAGTTGATTCTGAAGAAACCGAAGAACCTGTTGTGGAGAATAAAAATTGGGAAAAATCGGTTGATGATATGACAGACGATTTTGCGAAAGAATTAAAGGAGAGACTTTATCAGCAGGGAAGTTCTGTTCGGGATACAGAAGATAAACGGTAAAACAGCGCAGGTAATATTAAAAGAGGTTATGCATGGAGCAATTTGATTTTGAAACAGAATTAAAAAAACTCCCGGGGAAACCGGGAGTGTATCTCATGCATGATGCAAAAGATGCAATTATTTATATAGGTAAGGCCGTAAATCTGAAAAACAGAGTGCGGTCTTATTTTCGTGCAAGCACAAAAAAGACACCCAAAATCCAGAAGATGGTTTCGTTAATAGCAAGATTCGAATATATTGTTACAGATTCGGAGTTGGAAGCTCTGGTTTTAGAAAACAACCTGATTAAAGAATATTCACCTAAGTACAATACCATGCTTAAGGATGACAAAACATATCCTTATATTAAAGTAACGGTGTCGGAAGCTTTCCCGCGTATTCTTTTTTCGCGACAGATGAAGAAAGATAAAAGCAGGTATTTCGGTCCGTATACCAGCGCTGCAGCGGTAAAAGATACTATAGAACTTATGAACAAAATATATAAGCTTCGTACCTGTAACCGCGCCCTCCCAAAAGAAGTAGGAAAAGGACGTCCTTGTTTGAATTATCACATCAAGCAGTGTACAGCGCCCTGTCAGGGTTATATTACGCAAGAAGAATATAAAGAACGTGTAAGTAAGGCACTGGAATTTTTAAATGGGAATTATGCACCTGTTTTAAAAGAGCTGGAAGATAAAATGTATGCAGCATCTGAAAATCTGGAGTTTGAAGAGGCCGGAAAACTGAAGGAGCTTTTGTATAGTGTAAAAAGTGTTGCACAAAAACAAAAAATTACGGATGGAGAAGGCGAAAATAAGGATTATATTGCTCTTGCAAGAAATGACAGAGATGTTATTGTACAGGTATTTTTTGTGCGGGAAGGTAAGTTGATAGGTCGTGAACATTTTTATATGAAACAGGCAATCCATGACGGGGATGGGGAGATTTTGCAAACATTTATTACACAGTTTTATGCAGGAACGCCGTTTATTCCGAAGGAAGTATTTGTGCCTGAAGCATTAGAAGAACAGGAACTGATCGAAGAGTGGCTTACCAAAAAAAGGGAGAGCCGTGTTTATATTCGTATTCCGCAAAAGGGACAAAAGGAAAAAATGCTTGAGCTTGCCAGACAAAACGCGGAGCTGGTATTAAGTCAGGACAGTGAAAAAATAAAGAGAGAAGAGCTGCGGACAATTGGTGCGGTAAAAGAAATTGAAGCCCTTTTACAATTGCAGGATATTCATCGTATGGAAGCTTTTGATATATCTAATATAAGCGGGTTTGCCAATGTGGGCTCCATGGTGGTATATGAAAAAGGGAAACCAAAACGTAGTGATTATCGTAAATTTAAAATCAAGTCCGTTGCAGGACCGGATGATTATGCCTGCATGAAAGAAGTACTTACCAGACGTTTTGTGCATGGTCTTGAAGAAAGAGAGAATACGGATATCGGATACGGAAGTTTTACACGATTTCCGGATTTGTTATTGATGGACGGTGGAAAAGGACAGGTCAACATTGCCAATCAGGTATTGGAAGAATTGAAGCTGAACATTCCGGTGTGCGGCATGGTAAAGGACGATAATCACAGAACAAGAGGCCTTTATTATCACAATGTTGAAATTCCCATAGATACCCATTCAGAAGGATTTTATCTGATTACGCGTATTCAGGATGAAGCTCATCGTTTTGCTATTGAGTATCATCGTTCGTTGCGTTCCCAGGCACAGGTACATTCTGTACTGGATGAGATTCCGGGAGTCGGACCGGCACGGCGTAAAGCATTGATGAAGAGTTTTTCCTCTATTGAGGAGTTAAAAATGGCAGATGCATCCACCATCTCGGAAAAGGCAAATATTCCGTTGCATATAAGTGAAGGTATTGTTGCCTTTTTTGCAAAGGAGAAAAAGGGCGAAAATTAAAAGTACTGTGGTTGATTATAAAAAACAACTATGTTAAAATACTTATAATTACGTGCTTTTTTGTAAAATAATCTATGGGAGGATTACAGTTATGCCCAGTGTAAGTTTGGCAAAAATCGTTGAAAAAATGAAATTGGAGTCATTGACTCCGGAAATTGATATTAAAGGAATTAAAATCAAACAGCCGGATATTAATCGTCCTGCGCTTCAAATTGCGGGGTTCTTTGAACATTATGAAGCTACCCGATTACAGATTATCGGGTTTGTTGAATATAAGTATATGATGTCGTTGACGGAAGAAAGAAAAGAAGAGATTTATACTAAGCTTTTGAGTTATCCTATTCCTTGTATTGTATTTTGTAGGGAATTGGAGCCGGATGAACTTTTCTTGAAGAAGGCAATTGAAAATAATGTTCCTCTGTTTAAAACCAAAAAGACAACCTCTGCTTTTATGGCAGAAATTATTCGTTGGTTAAATGTAAAACTGGCTCCCTGCATTTCTGTGCATGGTGTTTTGGTTGATGTTTATGGTGAAGGTGTACTGATTGTGGGTGAAAGCGGTATCGGTAAAAGTGAGGCGGCTTTGGAGCTGGTAAAGCGTGGACACCGTCTTGTTACCGACGACGTGGTAGAAATCCGTAAGGTAAGTGATGATACCATTATTGGTACTGCACCGGATATTACCAAGCATTTTATTGAAATCCGCGGTGTGGGTATTGTTGATGTTAAAACATTATACGGTGTGTCCAGTGTTAAGGATACCCAGAACATTGACCTGGTTATCAAGTTGGCAGACTGGAATAAGGATACAGAATATGACAGACTTGGTTTAGAAGAAGAATATACCGAATATCTTGGTAAAAAGGTGGTTTGTCATAATATTCCCATTCGTCCCGGCCGTAACCTTGCAGTAATTTGTGAGTCGGCAGCGGTTAACCATCGTCAGAAGAAGATGGGGTATAATGCAGCGCAGGAGCTTTATCAGCGTGTGCAGAATTCTCTTGCAAAGAAACGTGATGAAGATGAGGATGAGGAATAATTTAAGATTATTTGTCTATGAATAGGAAAATGATAATATAAACAGGAGATATATGAGAATGAGTAAATATGTATTTGGTGTTGATTTAGGTGGTACAACCGTAAAAATGGGACTTTTCGACGCGGAAGGTGCTGTTCTTGACAAGTGGGAAATCGTAACGGTAACGGAAAATAACGGTTCAAAGATTTTGCCTGATATCGCAGACAGCATTCTTGCAAAAATGGCAGAACGAAATATGGATAAGTCCGATGTGATCGGTGTTGGTATCGGCGTACCCGGACCGGTGGATTCCCAGGGCATTATACATAAGGCAGCAAATTTAGGCTGGGGTGTATTTAATGTAAGTGAAACATTAAGCAATCTTGTAGGTGTACCTGTAAAATCGGGTAATGATGCAAATGTTGCAGCTTTAGGTGAAATGTGGAAAGGTGGCGGCCAGGGCTATTCCAACATGGTAGCAGTTACTTTGGGAACCGGTGTTGGCGGAGGTATTATCATCGAAGGTAAAGTACTTGCAGGAGCAACCGGTTCCGGCGGAGAAATCGGACATATTTGTGTTAATGAAGCAGAAACAGAGGTTTGCGGCTGTGGTAAAAAGGGTTGTTTAGAGCAGTATGCCTCTGCAACAGGAATTGCAAGACTGGCAAATTTAAGACTTGCCAAGGACGACAAGGCCAGTGCAATTCGTGGCGGTTCGGTTTCCGCAAAGACAGTATTTGATGCGGTGAAGGAAGGCGACGAACTGGCGATTGAAGTTGCTGAAGAATTTGGAGAATATTTAGGTAAGGCATGTGCGGCAATTGCCTGTGTGGTAAATCCTGATGTATTCGTAATTGGCGGTGGAGTAAGTAAAGCAGGTCCTGTGCTTTTAGATTATATTGTTAAGAATTACACGCCTAATGTATTCCATGGTAGCCGTGATACAAAATTTGCATTGGCAACACTTGGCAATGATGCAGGTATTTACGGAGCAGCCAAGTTGGTATTAGAATAAGAAATGCTAAGGAAAGGTGAAATGATTTTCACCTTCCTTTTACAGTAGGACAAGACAGACAAGAAGTCATATCGTGATGGATAATCACATAAAATGAAAAAGATGCCGGTAAGAAAAGAGGAGGTGAAGTTATGGGCAATGATTTATATACTATTCTGAAGGAAGTGATCCGGGAAGAAGACATTTTGTTAAATGAGCCCATGAGTAAACACACTACTTTTCGAATCGGTGGCTGTGCAGATGCTTTTGTTAAGGTGACGGCAATAGAGCAACTGCAAAGGCTGATTCCCTTGCTTCACGAAAAGAAGATTCCGTTTTATGTGATAGGTAAAGGAAGTAATCTTCTTGTAAGCGATAAGGGGTATCGTGGTGTTATCGTACAGTTAGATGAAGAATTCGGTATTGTTGATGTGCAGGAGAACAAACTTGTGGTACAGGCCGGAGCTTCTATGGCGAAAGTAGCAAAGACGGCATTACAACATAGTCTTACCGGTTTTGAATTTGCCGCAGGTATTCCGGGAACCATAGGTGGCGGTGTTATTATGAATGCCGGAGCATATGGTGGAGAGATGAAAGATGTGGTATCCAAAGTGCGTTATTTGAATGCAAGCGGTGAGATTGCAGAAGCAGGTAATGCAGACATGGATTTCGGATATCGCCACAGTATGTTAAAAAAACATCCGGAATATATTGTGTTAGAAGTTGAAATTATTTTACAACCGGGAAGTGCAGATAAAATCGCTGATTGTATGATGGATTTGGCACGGCGCAGAAGAGAAAAGCAGCCTTTGGAGTATCCCAGCGCAGGAAGTACGTTTAAGCGTCCGGAAGGATATTATGCAGGGAAGCTGATTCAGGATGCGGGACTGAGTGGTTATGTTGTTGGCGGAGCAACGGTTTCTCCGAAACATAATGGCTTTGTTATTAATACAGGCAACGCCACTGCATCTGACGTGAAGAGATTAATCGATGATGTACAGGAGAAGGTGTTGGAACAGTTTCAAGTAAAAATGGAACCTGAAGTAATATTCTTAGGAGAATTTTAGAATTATGCGTTTTGTCATTGTAACAGGTATGAGTGGTGCAGGAAAACTTACTGCGCAGAAAATGATGGAAGATATGGGGTATTATTGTGTAGATAATCTCCCGGTGCCGTTGATTACTAAATTTGTGGATTTGATTTTGGAACCGAATCGTGAAATAACGAAAGTGGTTTTGGGTATTGATGTAAGAGCCGATCAGTCTTTTGATGAAGTTATGGATGCGTTGGCAGATTTAAAAAAGACAGGCTTTCAGTATGAAATTCTTTTTATGGAAGCCAGTGATGCCACCTTGCAGAAACGTTATAAAGAAACCAGAAGAATGCATCCGTTGGCGATAGGCGGAAGAGTGGCAGACGGTATTGCCAAAGAACGTAAAATTCTTGAGAAGATGAAAGCGGATGCGGATTATGTGATTGATACGTCAAGGCTTTTAACGAGAGAATTGAAGGAAGAACTTGATCGGATTTTTATCAGTAACAAAGATTATAACAGTTTAATGGTAAATATAGTTTCCTTTGGTTTCAAGCATGGGATTCCTGCAGACGTGGATCTGGTATTTGACGTGCGTTTTCTGCCGAACCCGTTTTATATTGATGAATTAAAAACAAAGACCGGAAATGATAAAGAAGTAAGAGATTATGTTATGAGTTTTCCGGAGGCAGAGGAATTTTTACAAAAATTAACAGACATGATTTCTTTCCTGATACCGAATTATATAAAAGAAGGAAAGAACCAGTTGATTATCGGCATAGGATGCACAGGTGGTAAGCATCGAAGTGTTACTCTGGCCAATAGGCTGTATGAACAGCTGAAAGATAAAGGAAGCTACGGTTTGACCGTATCTCATCGTGATGCATAACGGGAGTGGTGTTTATGTCATTTTCACAGGAAGTAAAAGAAGAACTTGAAAAACAGATAGGTTCTGCCAGACATTGTCGTATTGCAGAATTGGCGGTGTTACTTTTATCCTATGGACATATTTCGGTTACCAAAACAGGACAAAAACAATTACTATTGTCAACGGAACATGAAACAATTGTAAGAAAATACTTTACATTGTTGAAAAAAAGCTTTAATATAGACAATAGCGTGTTAAAAGCTGATCTTTCGACAGAATGCGCAGGTCATGTGTTTGAAGGAATTTTAGAAGATGAAACATTGATTGAAACTGTTTTAAAGGCGGTTAAGATGTGGGATGAAGAAAAGAAAACCATGTTGAAACGGTCAGAGGTTTCCTATGTGCTTTTAAAATCAGCATGCTGCAAAAGAGCGTATCTTCGCGGATGTTTCCTGTGCAATGGTTCTATGAGTGATCCGAAAAAAGGGTATCATTTGGAATATCTTTGCGGAAATGAAGATATGGCGAATCAATTGTTGAAGGTGATTGCGGATTTTGATGTAGAAGCAAAAATGGTACGTCGTAAGAAATATTATGTGGTGTATGTTAAAGAAGGTGCGGCTATTGTGGAACTTCTGAATGTGATGGAAGCACATGTATGCCTTATGAATCTTGAGAATACACGCATCATAAAAGAAATCGGTAATTATACGAATCGTACAGTAAATTGTGAAACTGCAAATATTATTAAGGCAGTAAATGCCGCAAATAAACAAATAGCAGAGATTGAACGGATTAGGGATAAAAAAGGTCTGGACACTTTGCCTCCGGCGTTGCGTGAGATGGCTGAGGTCCGGTTGCAATATCCGGATACACCTCTTGGAGAGCTGGGAAAATATCTGGATCCGCCTATTGGTAAATCCGGCGTCAATCACAGATTAAGAAAATTAGGGGAGATAGCAGAGAAACTTTAATGATGAGCAGATGATTTGTTGGGGGACAAAGAGATGTTCATGTGTAGAAAGTAAGGAGGAAGCTACATGATTCAGAAGGAGATTAAGATTAAGCTGTCAGGCGGACTTGAGGCAAGACCGGTGGCTGTTCTTGTACAGGTGGCGAGCCAGTATGATAGTACAGTATATCTTCAAATCGGAAGCAAGAAGGTAAATGCTAAGAGTATTATGGGTATGATGAGTCTTGGATTAAATACCGGAGAGGATGTTACTGTTATTACAGACGGTGCTGATGAGAAGGAAGCACTGGAGAGCATTGAAAAGTACTTAAGCGGTGAAGAATAGACAAAAGGGAAAAGAACACGGAAAAAAGTGTTCTTTTTCACGTTTTGGGCAAAGTTTTTTATTAAACTGTTATACATAAGGAGGAGTGCAGCAGTGGAAGACAAAAAACTTTTATTTATATATAATCCGAAATCAGGGACCGGAAAGATAAAAAATAAATTATCTGACATTCTGGATTTGTGCGTAAAAGAGGGATACGAAGTAACTATCCGTCCGACACAGGCTCGTGGGGATGCGAAAGAATATATTACAAAAAACGGCAGATTGTATGACAAAATCATTTGCAGCGGTGGTGACGGTACTCTGGATGAAGTGGTAAACGGCATTCTTCACTGTGGAAAAAATATACCGATGGGATATATTCCAACCGGAAGTACCAATGATTTTGCGTCCAGCGTAGGAATTTCTTCTATGCCGGCTAAAGCAGCAAAAACCGCAGTGTATGGAAAGAATTTTGCATGTGATGTAGGTCTGTTTAATGATAATTCATTTGTATATGTAGCTGCATTTGGTATTTTGACCGATGTATCCTACGAGACTGACCAGAAGTTTAAGAATACTTTCGGTCATCTGGCCTATGTATTGGAGGGTATCCGTAGCCTTACACCGGGCAGTATTAAATCGTGCGCTATGAGTGTTATATCCGGGGATACAATGATAAAAGATGAGTTTATTTACGGTATGGTGTCAAATTCTCTTTCTGTCGGTGGTTATAAAGCATTGCCCCGGAAGGATATCCGGTTGGATGATGGAGAGTTTGAAGTGCTTCTTATGAAGTATCCCAGAAGTCTTGAGGAGTTGCATCTGATGATTCCTGCACTTCTTGCACAGGAATTTGATCCTGAATATATGTATTATTTTAAAACCTCGAAACTTGAGATTCATTCAGATGAACCTATATCGTGGACTTTGGATGGAGAGAATGGCGGTAACCATACAGATGTGGAAATTGTAAACCGGCAGCAGGCATTTACCATTTGTGTGCCGGAGAAGAAATAGGTAGGAAAGAGAAAAAGGCTTCGGAAGGAGTCTTTTCTTTTTGTACATTTTTACTATGTGAATATTTCACAACAATCTTATGGAAACATTAACCAAAAAAAAGAGTAAAAAATCATAAAAATGCATAAAAAACTTGTAATATTTTATGGATTTTATCATAAAAATGTATTAAAATGTAAGAAGGGTTTTGGGGAAAAACGATATACAGGGGCAAAACCTTGTGTATATTGTATAGGAGGTTACTTTTATGATATCAAATCAGATTTTACAGAACACCATCGATGGTATTAAGGGGATTGCCAGAGTGGATTTAACAGTGGCAGATGTGGACGGCAAGGTGCTTGCTACAACCATGTTCAGTCAGCCCAGTCTGTCGGTTGCCATTCTTGATTTTGTCCAGTCACCGGCAGATAGCCAGGAAATTCAGAATAGCCAGTTTTTTAAGATATATGATGAACAGCAGGTAGAGTATATTTTGATTTCAGCAGGAGCCGGAGAGAATTCCTATACGGTGGGTAAGATGGCAGCGTTTCAGATTCAGACCTTGCTGGTTGCATATAAGGAACGTTTTGATAAGGACAACTTTATTAAGAATCTTCTTTTGGATAATCTTTTGCTGGTGGATATTTATGGGCGTGCCAAGAGGCTGCATATTCAGACAGATGCAAAGCGCGTGGTAATGATTGTTGAAACCGGTAGTGGAAAGGACAGTAATGCCCTGGAACTTGTAAAAAGCGCATTGGGCAATGACAGCCGGGAATTTGTAACTGCAGTGGATGAGAACAATGTTGTTATTGTAAAAGATTTAACAGAAGAGCAGGGAAATAAAGATACAGAAAAGACGGCCAAGGGAATTGTAGCCTTCTTGCAGAAGGAAGGTATTAAAGATATACATATTGCATACGGAACCAATGTGAATGAAATCAAGGACGTAAGCCGTTCCTATAAGGAAGCTAAAATGGCATTGGACGTAGGCAAGATTTTCTTTAATGAAAGAAGTGTCATCGCATACAGTGAGTTGGGTATTGGACGTTTGATTTACCAGTTGCCGATTCCGTTATGTAAGATGTTTATTAAGGAAATTTTTGATGGTAAAAGCCCGGATGATTTTGATGAAGAAACACTGGTTACCATTCATAAGTTCTTTGAGAACAGTCTGAATGTATCTGAAACCTCAAGACAGTTATTCATTCATAGAAATACTTTGGTTTACCGTCTGGATAAATTGCAGAAGAGCACCGGATTGGATTTGAGGGTATTTGAAGATGCGATTACTTTTAAGATTGCATTGATGGTAGTAAAATACATGAAGTATATGGAGAGCTTTGAATATTAATCTGCAGACGTGGGGGACTGGGATTATCTCAATATAATTTTAGGGAGAATATCATGATTAAAGACAAAAAGAAAAAGCAGACAGGGAAAAGTGATGCGGATAAATACGTGATTTATATGGAACACGTTAATAAGTCATATGAAGACGGTATTCCGGCATTGATGGATGTGAATTTGAAGATTCGCCCCGGAGAGTTTGTATTTATTGCAGGTGACAGCGGATCGGGAAAATCTACGTTGATTAAGTTGCTTTTGAGAGAACTGACCGTTACCAGCGGTAAAATTATGGTTAGTGGATATGATTTAAGCAGAATGAAGAGAAGACATATTCCGAAGTTCAGAAGAAACCTGGGTATCGTGTTCCAGGATTTCCGACTTTTAAAGGACCGGAATGTATATGATAATGTGGCTTTTGCCCAGAGAATTATCCAAAAGTCAGGCCGGGAAATCCGCAAGAATGTACCCAGCATTTTAGCAACCGTAGGTTTGGCAGGAAAATACAAAGCGAAACCAAAGCAGTTATCCGGTGGAGAACAGCAGAGAGTGGCACTTGCAAGAGCATTGGTGAACAAGCCTACGATTTTGTTGGCGGACGAGCCTACCGGAAATCTCGACCCTAGAAATTCCTATGAAATTATGCATCTGTTGGAAAAAATCAATGAGAACGGAACTACGGTTGTTGTAGTAACCCACAATCGTGAAATCGTTAACGAGATGCAGAAACGTGTTATTACCCTGAAGAAGGGTGTTATTGTAAGTGATGAGAAAAAGGGCGGATATATCGATGAGGATTAGTACATTTTTTTATACATTAAAACAGGGTATTGTCAGTGTGTTCCGGAATAAGTGGTTTACATTGGCATCGTTGGCGACTATTAGTGCATGCTTGTTTGTCTTTGGCATTGCTTTTTCATTATTGGTCAATTTCCGGCATATGATTGATACAGCACAGGAAGCTGTTTCGATTACGGTATTCTTTGATGAAGGAATCAGTCAGGAAAGAATTGATGAAATTGGTAATTTAATTGACAAAAGGACAGAAGTAGCCAAGTACGTGTATGTATCTGCGGATGATGCATGGGCTGAATTTTCACAGGAACTGGGTGAGGCTGCTCAGGGGATTACGGAGAATCCCTTAAAAGATTCCGCAAACTTTGAAATTTATTTGAGTGATGTATCACAACAGGCACAGTTGGTAAAATACTTAGATGGTGTAGAAGGTATCCGTAAAATTAATCAGTCGGAATTTACCGCCAATATGTTTACAGGCGTAAATGCATTGGTAACTTATATTTCAGCCGGTATGATTATTATTTTATTACTGGTGTCTATTTTCTTAATCAGTAATACCGTAACGATTGGTATTTCTGTCAGAAAAAGCGAAATTACAGTCATGAAGTATATTGGTGCAACCGACTTTTTTGTGCGTGCTCCTTTTGTATTTGAAGGCATTATTATCGGATTAATCGGTTCGGTACTTCCTTTGGTTTTGTTATACTATATTTATACTTTTGCACTGCAGTTCCTGGCAGAAAAGTTTGCCTTTTTATCAAGTCTTCTGGTTTGGCTGCCTGCAAGAGATGTATTTATTGTTTTAGTTCCGGTATCCCTGCTGATTGGTGTAGGTATTGGATTTTTCGGAAGTTTCTTTACGGTTAGAAAACATTTAAAGGTGTAGTAAGGGATAGCTTTATGACAAAACGTGTGAAAAAATATCTTTTAAAAGGAATATTGGCATGTGTTCTTTTTAGTGCAGTCATTTTTTTTACAGGTAGTGGGGTATCGGCTGACCGTATATCCGAATTGGAAGCCAGTATCCAACAGAAACAGGAAGAAATCAGTGCTGCGGAAGCTGAAAAAAAAGAATTAAACTCCGGATTGACGAATGTGGAAAATGTCAAAAAAGAACTGGAGCAAAGTAAAGCAAATCTTTTGACCTACGTTAAGGAGTTAGATGCGCAGGTTACTTCAGTTGAGGAAAAAATAGATGATTTAAATGCTCAGATTACAGTAAAAGAAGCTGAAATTGCAGATGCAAAAGAAGATTTGGAAAAAGCAGAAGAGGATGAGGCAATCCAGTATGCCAATATGCAGAACCGCATCCAGTCCCTTTATGAACAGGGCGATGCATACTATCTTGAGATGTTGGCAAATTCGGGAAGTTTTGCGGATTTCTTGAATAAAGTAGATTACATTCAGCAATTATCACAATATGATAACAATATGTTGATAGAATATCAGAGTGTTGTGGAGTATGTAAAACTTTGTAAACAGCAGTTGGAACTGGAAGAAGAGGTTTTGAATGCAGCAAAAGAAGCTGCCGAACAAGAAGAACAGGCATTGGAAGCACTTATTGGTACCAAACAGGATGAAATTGCGGCATACGAGGCTGATATTTCCAAGAAAGAAGAGATTATAGCGGCTTATGAAGCGGAAATAGCAGAACAGACTGCTATTATTGAAGCATTGGAAGCTGCGGTTGCGGCGGACCAGGCAAGTTTGTGGGAAGAACGTGTTTATGATGGCGGTGTATTTTGTTGGCCGGCACCTTCTTATACCCGTATTTCGGATGATTACGGATATCGTCAGCATCCGATTTTGAATGTGCAACAGTTTCACACCGGAGTAGATATGGCAGCACCGGGAGGAACACCGATTTTGGCGGCATACGACGGAAGGGTTGTGCAGGCTGCATATAATGCTTCCATGGGTAATTATGTTATGATTGATCATGGCGGAGAGTTATATACGATTTATATGCATGCACAGAAACTTCTGGTAAGTGCGGGAACGGAGGTAAGCCGTGGGCAGCAGATTGCCACTGTGGGAACAACCGGAAGAAGTACCGGAAACCATTTGCATTTCAGTGTGCGTCTGAATGGCAGCTATGTAAGCCCTTGGGGTTATATTTCAAAGCCTTAATGAAAAACAATGTCATATTAATAGGGTATTATCAATAAAAATAAAAGGAAGACTGACTGTTATAATACAGAAAGTGAACAGGTATCAGCATGAATGGTAAAAGTAAATTCAGATATTTTGCAATTGGATTTTTAGTAGCATCTGTATGGTTCATTATTCTTTTTGTTGCGCTTATGTTAATAAACGGTGGGCTCAGCAGAGGAAACGGAGCGGGAGCTGTTACCGGTGAGAATATTGAAAAAATCGAACATTTCCAGAAATTGTTAACCACATATTATTATGAGGATGTGCCTACGGAAGATTTGGCAGACGGTGTATTGTATGGATTGATGGAAACGGTAGGCGACCCGTATACCTGTTACTATTCTGCTGAAGAGATGGTTGAGTTAAATGCTGATCTTGAAGGAATCTTTCATGGAATAGGAGCTTATCTTGAAATGGATTATGATACCGGTTATGCAAAGATAAGCGGAATTATTGATGGTACTCCCGCAAGCCGGTCGGACATTAAAGTTGGAGACTATATCATAAAAGTTGACGGCGAAGAGATGTATGAAATGACCTTGACAGATGTAGTATCCAGAATCAGGGGTGAAGCCGGAACTCAGGTTGTATTGACATTGAACCGAAATGGTGTAGAGTCAGAGGTTACGGTTACACGTCAAAATATCGAAACGCCCACGGTTACTTATGAGCTGTTGGAAGGAGAAATCGGCTATATTTCAATTTCAGAATTTGATGATGTAACAACGCACCAGTTTATTGAAGCCATGGAAAAGTTTGAGACGGATAGCGCAAAAGGTTTGATTCTGGATGTCAGAGGAAATCCGGGCGGCAGCCTTTCTACCGTGGTTGAAATTTGTGAGCAACTTTTACCGAAGGGTATGATTGTATATACCGAAGACAAGTATGGAAACCGTAGTGAATATAAGTGTGATGGTTCCAATGAATTTAAGCTTCCGCTTGTTTTGTTGATTGACGGAAGTTCAGCCAGTGCATCAGAAATTCTTGCCGGTGCAATTAAAGATTATGAAATAGGAACTTTGGTAGGAACAACAACCTATGGAAAAGGTATTGTACAGAAAATTTTCTCTTATGAAGACGGTTCTGCAGCCAAAATTACCGTAAGCAAATATTATACGCCCAATGGTTACAATATCCATAAAGTTGGAATTGAACCGGATGTGGAAGTGGAATTTGACAGCGAGTTATATTTAGACAGTGAAGTTGATAATCAGTTGGAAAAAGCCATTGAAATTATTATGCAGGAAATAAATAATTAAACAGTAAACAGCATTGTAGGAAAAAACTACAGTGCTGTTTTATTATGAAGAATTCGTTGAGAGGCAACAAATGCCCATAAAGGTAACACCTATTAACACAAAAAACAAACAAATGTTCGCGTTATATCTGTACAAATATTTTCTTTTGTGATAAAATGAGACTGGTTATTATATAAGGCTTGTTTTTTGTAAATGATACAAAAGGCAGAGTTATGTCTAACATAAAATTCGGAGATAAATGATATGACGGAATTTAAATTACATTCTGAATATAAACCTACCGGCGACCAGCCACAGGCCATAGCAAAATTGGTTGAGGGATTTCAACAGGGCAATCAATTTCAGACGTTGTTGGGTGTTACGGGTTCCGGTAAAACTTTTACCATGGCTAATGTGATTGTCGCATTGAATAAACCCACGTTGGTTATTGCGCATAATAAAACGCTGGCAGCCCAGCTTTACGGGGAGTTCAAGGAGTTCTTCCCGGAGAATGCAGTGGAATACTTTGTGTCCTATTATGATTATTATCAGCCGGAGGCCTATGTACCCTCCAGCGACACATATATTGCCAAAGATTCATCCATTAATGAGGAAATTGATAAGTTACGTCTTTCTGCTACGGCATCTTTGGTAGAAAGAAAAGACGTTATTGTAATTGCTTCCGTATCCTGCATTTACGGGTTGGGAAGTCCGGACGATTATATGGATATGATGGTATCTCTGCGTCCGGGGCAGCAGAAGGATAGGGATGAAGTGATTCATGAATTAATCCAGATGCAGTATGACCGTAATGATATGGACTTAAATCGGGGATGTTTCCGCGTGCGAGGGGATGTATTGGAAGTTGCACCGGCTCAGGGTGGGCAATATATTATACGCATTGAGTTTTTTGGCGATGAAATTGACCGGATTTCTGAAGTGGACCAGCTGACGGGAAAACCTCATGCTATGCTGGAACATGTGGTTATTTTTCCGGCATCCCATTATGTTGTGGCACCTGAAAAAATGCAGAAAGCCTGTGAAGGAATTGAGGCGGAATTAAAAGAAAGAGTTGCTTTTTTTAAGGGAGAAGATAAATTATTAGAGGCACAGCGAATTGCGGAGCGAACCAATTTTGATATTGAGATGCTTCGGGAAACCGGCTTTTGCTCCGGCATTGAAAATTATTCCAGACATTTAAGCGGGAACCTTCCGGGAGAGCCGCCGCACTGTTTACTGGATTATTTTAAGGATGATTTTTTAATGATTGTGGATGAGTCACATATTACCATTCCTCAGGTTGGCGGTATGTTTGCGGGAGACCGTTCAAGAAAAAATACTCTGGTGGATTATGGATTCCGTCTGCCTTCGGCACTGGATAACCGCCCTTTATGTTTTGAAGAATTTGAAGGCAGAATTGACCAGATTCTCTGTGTATCGGCCACACCTTCGGAATATGAGAAAACCCATGAGATTTTAAGGGCTGAGCAGATTATCCGTCCTACGGGTCTTCTTGATCCGGAAATTGATGTACGCCCGGTGGAAGGACAGATTGATGATCTGGTGGGTGAAATAAATAAGACGATTGCTGCGAAAAATAAAGTATTGGTAACTACCCTGACCAAGCGCATGGCAGAAGATTTGACAGATTATCTGAAAGAGGTGGGTATCCGGGTAAAATACCTGCATTCGGATATTGATACCCTGGAACGGGCGGAAATTATCCGTGATATGCGTTTGGATGTATTCGATGTGCTGGTAGGAATTAATCTTTTGCGAGAAGGTTTGGATATACCTGAAATTGCTTTGGTGGCAATTTTGGATGCGGACAAGGAGGGCTTTCTGCGTTCTGCCACATCATTGATTCAGACGGTGGGACGTGCAGCACGTAATGCAGAAGGGCATGTAATCATGTACGCGGATAATATGACAGACTCGATGAAAGCAGCGATTGAAGAAACCAATCGAAGAAGAAGCATTCAGCAAGCCTATAACGAAGAACATGGTATTACACCACAGACTATCCGGAAAGCGGTTCGTGATTTGATTAGTGTAAGCAAAGTAATTGCCAAGGAAGAACTGCGTCTGGAGAAAGATCCGGAATCCATGAGTGATAAGGAGTTGGATGATTTAATTGCTAAAGTAGAAAAGAATATGAAAAAAGCGGCGATGGACCTGGATTTTGAAACGGCAGCAGAACTTCGCGACAAAATGACGGAATTAAAGAAGTTAAGACATGACAGGGAGTAATAAAATGACACAAAAAATGTTACCTCGCAGTGAGAGTATCCGCATTAAGGGTGCTTGCGAGCATAATCTAAAAAATATTGATTTAGAGATACCAAGAAACCAATTTGTGGTGTTGACAGGGTTGTCCGGTTCCGGCAAGTCGTCTCTTGCGTTTGACACTATTTATGCGGAAGGACAAAGACGTTATATGGAATCTTTGTCTTCTTATGCGAGACAGTTCCTGGGGCAGATGGAAAAGCCTAATGTGGAAAGTATTGAAGGACTTTCTCCGGCAATCAGTATTGACCAGAAATCAACTAATCGTAATCCCCGTTCCACGGTTGGTACAGTAACGGAAATTTATGATTATTTCAGACTTTTATATGCAAGAATAGGTACACCTCATTGTCCGGAGTGCGGCAAGGAAATACGTAGGCAGAGTGTGGACGAAATGGCAGCGCAGATTATGGAACTTGAGGAAGGTACCAAGATTCAGTTACTTGCGCCTATGGTTCGCGGACGAAAGGGTGAACATGTCAAGATTCTTGATCGCGCAAGAAAAAGTGGATATGTACGCGTACGTATTGATGGTAATATGTATGATTTAAGTGAAGAAATTAAGCTGGATAAAAATATCAAACATAATATTGACATTATTGTAGACCGTCTGGTTGTAAAACAGGATATTTTAAGCCGCCTGGCAAGTTCGGTGGAAACTGTGTTGGGACTTGCTGAAGGTCTGCTTACGGTTGATGTTATAGGCGGTGAAGAACTGCATTTCAGCCAGAGTTTCTCCTGCCCGGATTGTGGTGTAAGTATTGAGGAAATTGAGCCCAGAAGCTTTTCGTTCAATAATCCCTTCGGTGCGTGTCCGGAATGCTTTGGTATTGGTTACACTATGGAATTTGTTGAGGAATTAATCATTCCGGACAGAAGTTTGAGCATCAACCGGGGAGCTATTGCGATAATGGGCTGGCAGTCCAGCAAAGACAAGGGTAGTTTTTCCAATGCACTTTTGCGGGCTTTGGCAGAACGCTTCAACTTCAGTCTGGATACCCCTTATGAAGAATTGTCAGATGAGGTCCGTCATATTTTGATTTATGGAACGGATGTGGAAGTAGATGTATATTATGAGGGACAGCGCGGCCGAGGAGTGTATCCCATTGCATTTGAGGGAATTATAAGAAATTCACAACGCAAGTACAGAGAAACTTCTTCTGATACGATAAAACAGGAATTCGAGACGTTCATGAGCATCATGCCCTGTGAATGCTGTAAGGGAATGCGACTGAAGAAATCTTCCCTTGCAGTTACCGTATGCGATAAAAATATCTATGAAATAACCAATTTATCTGTAGTAGATTTGCAGGCGTTTTTAAATGAGATGAAACTTACGAAACAACAGGAAATAATTGGTAAGCAGGTGCTGAAAGAAATTCGGGCAAGAGTAGGTTTTTTAGCAGAAGTAGGGCTGGAATATCTTTCTCTCGGACGTGGAACATCTTCTCTTTCAGGAGGAGAAGCGCAAAGAATAAGACTGGCAACGCAGATTGGTTCCGGTCTGGTTGGTGTATGTTATATTTTGGATGAGCCCAGTATAGGTTTGCACCAGAGGGATAATGATAAATTAATCGGAGCGTTAAAGAACCTAAAAGACCTGGGCAATACATTAATTGTGGTAGAGCATGATGAGGACACCATGTATGCTGCGGATTACATTGTGGATATAGGTCCGGGAGCCGGAGAACATGGTGGTGAAGTAATTGCTACCGGTAAGGTGGAGGATATCATAAAGGCAAAAGAATCCGTAACCGGTCAGTATTTAAGCGGTGCGAAATTTATTCCGGTTCCGGAACAACGAAAGAAACCAACCGGTTGGATAAAGATTCTCGGTGCAGAAGAAAATAATTTAAAGAAAATCAATGTAGATATACCTCTTGGCGTCATGACTTGTGTAACCGGTGTATCAGGTTCGGGAAAGAGCTCCCTGATTAATGAAATATTATATAAATCATTAGCAAAGAAACTTAATCGTGCCCGGACTATTCCGGGCAAGCATAAAAGCCTCAAGGGGGCAGAGCAGCTGGATAAGGTAATTGACATTGATCAGTCACCTATCGGAAGAACTCCCCGTTCCAATCCGGCGACATATACGGGAGTTTTTGACCAAATCCGCGATTTGTTTGCTTCTACCGTTGATGCAAAAGCTAAGGGATATTCCAAGGGCAGATTCAGTTTTAATGTAAAAGGAGGCCGCTGCGAAGCCTGCAGTGGTGACGGAATCATTAAAATTGAGATGCACTTTTTGCCGGATGTATATGTGCCGTGTGAAGTGTGTGGCGGTAAGCGTTATAACCGGGAAACATTGGATGTCCGCTATAAAGGAAAGAATATTTATGATGTGCTTGATATGACGGTGGAAGAAGCACTTACCTTTTTTGAGAATGTGCCTTCTATTCAACGTAAGATTCAAACATTATATGATGTGGGACTTTCTTATGTGAAATTGGGGCAGCCTTCCACGACTTTGTCCGGCGGTGAAGCGCAACGTATTAAATTGGCAACGGAGCTGAGTCGTAAAAGCACAGGAAGAACAATATACATTCTGGATGAGCCTACGACGGGATTGCATTTCGCGGATGTTCATAAACTGGTAAGTATCTTACAACGTCTGACAGAAGGCGGGAATACGGTTGTGGTTATTGAACATAATCTGGATGTGATTAAAACTGCGGATTATATTATTGATATGGGTCCTGAAGGCGGAGATAAAGGCGGTACGGTTATTTCAACAGGAACTCCGGAAGAAGTGGCAAAGAATAAGATGTCCTATACAGGATACTATATTGCCAAGATGTTGGAACGTGATAAGAAGTTAAAAGAAAAGGGTTAAGGAATAGAGATTTTTTGCCGATATAAATTGCAGAAACAAGGACGTAGTAACTGGTCGGAAGGAACCGACAGCTTAATTTACTGCGTTCTTTTTGCGTTTTTATTGCAAAAACTCTTTGATTTTCCATAGCTTTGGGTTATAATGTCTACGATTGGGTAAAAATGTAAACGAAAGCCTTAGAAAGGGGAAGAGACATGCAATATACAGATATAGGAATTGATTTGGGAACAGCCAGTATTTTGGTTTATATAAGAGGTAAAGGTGTTGTTTTAAAAGAGCCCTCAGTGGTTGCATTTGATCGTGATACCAACAAAATCAAAGCGATTGGTGAAGATGCAAGACTGATGCTTGGTAGAACACCCGGAAATATTGTAGCGGTAAGACCTTTGCGTCAGGGCGTTATTTCAAATTATACCGTTACAGAAAAGATGATGAAATATTTTATTCAGAAGGCACTTGGAAAGAAGACATTCCGTAAACCCCGTATTGCGGTATGTGTACCCAGTGGAGTAACCGAAGTTGAGCGTAAAGCGGTAGAAGATGCTACCTATCAGGCAGGTGCAAGAGAAGTAGCAATCATTGAAGAACCTATCGCAGCAGCAATCGGTGCAGGTATTGATATCGGTAAGCCCTGCGGCAACATGATTGTTGATATCGGTGGTGGTACTTCTGATATTGCAGTTATATCATTGGGAGGAACCGTTGTTAGTGAGTCCATTAAGATTGCGGGCGATGATTTTGATGAAGCATTGATTCGTTACATGAGAAAAAAACACAATCTTATGATTGGTGAAAGAACTGCAGAAGATATTAAAATTAAAATCGGTTCCGCATTTAAGCGTGCCGAGGTTGATTATATGGATGTAAGAGGACGTAACCTGGTAACAGGTCTTCCCAATACCGTTAAAGTTTCTTCAGAAGAAACGGAAGAAGCATTACGTGAAACTACATCCCAGATTGTAGAAGCAATTCATAGTGTGCTGGAAAAAACACCGCCTGAGTTGGCAGCGGATATTGCGGACAGAGGTATTGTTTTAACCGGTGGCGGAAGTATGTTAAGAGGTCTTGAGGATTTGATTGAATCAAGAACCGGAATTAATACCATGACCGCAGAAGAACCTATGACATGCGTTGCAATCGGAACCGGAAAATATGTTGAGTTCCTTGCAGATAATCGTGAAGAACCGTAAAAGAAGTGTAAAAAACGGTTGGCCGAGAAATGCTGATGCAGGGAACCGGGAAAGGTTATGATGTTATGTTAAAAGGATTGTATACAGCATATAGTGGCATGGTTAATGAGCAGAACAGAATGGATGTTTTGACGAATAACCTTGCAAATTCGGCAACCACAGGATATAAGAGCGAAGGTGCAACCAGCCAGAGTTTTGATGCCTTGCTTGCTTATCGTATTAAAGATGAACAGGATGGATATTACGGAGGCGTTCATATCGGAAGTAATAATCCCGGAGTAAAAATTGGTGAAACTTATACAAATTTTGATCAGGGTTCTTTTAGAGAAACCGGTAATACTTATGATTTGGCTTTGTCAGGTGAAGGTTTTTTTACCATTGAATATACGAACCGTGCCGGAGAGACTTCAACCATGTATACCCGTGATGGAAGTTTTACATTGACCAACGAAGGGTATCTTGTTACCAAAGACGGTGATTACGTTCTTGGTGAGGGAAGTAAGCATATTCAGCTGGATCCTACACAGACTGCCGTAATTGATACAGAAGGTAATATTATTCAGAATGATACAGTAATTGCAAAATTACAGATTACAGATTTTGAAGATTATAATTATCTTGAACATTATGGTGAGAATTTTTATCAGCCGGTGGAAGGAGCAGAAATAACAGAGTCTTCCGCAAAAGTACAGTCGGGATATCTGGAGGCATCAAATGTACAGGTAGTACGTGAGATGGTGGAATTAATCAGTGTAACCAGACAGTATGAGTCAAACCAGAAGATTATTCAGGCGTATGACGAGACCTTGGATATTTCTGTTAATCAGATTGGCAAGTTACAGTAGGAGGGCTAGCAGATGATTAGATCACTTTGGACAGCAGCATCAGGAATGATTGCACAGCAGAATAATGTTGATACCATTGCCAACAACCTGGCGAATGTAAATACAAACGGATATAAAACAGAAGTTGCTGAGTTTAAGTCGCTTTTATATCAGGATATTAATGCAAAATCTACATCAGCAAATTCAGAGCAGAAACCTATTCCTTCACAAGTAGGTTTAGGTGTACGCAATTCAGCCATTACGTCTATTTTTACACAAGGCAGTTTCTATGATTCTTCCAATGACTTGGCATTTGCGATTAACGGAGACGGATTCTTTGGTGTTCAGGGTGCTGACGGAAATACGTATTATACAAGAAACGGTAATTTCGTTTTGGCAACGGATTCCAACGGTCTTGCGTTGACTACTACAGACGGCTTAAAGGTATTGGATGCGGATGGTAATCCTATTGTATTGGATGAGGACTATGTAGCAAGTAATATTACCGTGACAGCAGACGGTCAGATTTGCTATCCGGATGATTCCAATAATCCGCAATCTATTGGTATCGAAATTGGCCTTTGGCAGTTTAACAACCCTTCAGGATTGGAGAAGACAGACAGTAGTCTTTATTCCGAATCAGCAGCCAGTGGTGCTGCAATGAATGAGTACACCAACAATAATCTCAAGCGTAGTGAGTTACGTCAGGGATATTTAGAGGGGTCAAATGTTCAGGTAGCAGATGAAATGGTAAATATGATTGTAGCTCAGAGAGCATATGAATTGAATTCCAAAGCAATTCAGGCTTCTGATGAAATGTTACAGCAGGCAAATAATCTGAGAAGATAAAGGGATGACGGAAAGGATGTGTGTTGAATGGATATTAGCGGTTTAACATCTGCATATAGTCAGTATGCAAGCAGTCTTTCGGGAAATGCTTCAACCGAAGCCCTTACCAATAAAGTTTCCGGTCAGGATTATCAGAATGCTACTGATGAGGAATTGATGGAAGTATGTAAGGAGTTTGAGGCATATTTTCTTGAATTAATGTATAAAGAAATGATGAAGACGGTACCGGAATCAGAATTGACATCCGGAGCAAACTCTACATTGGTAGATTATTATAAAGATGAGATGATAAAAGATATTGCGGCTCAAACTGCTGAGCAGAGTGATATGGGATTGGCGCAGACTTTGTATGAACAGATGAAGCGTAATTATGAAATCTGATTTAAATGAAAAGTTAAATTTTGCTTCTGTCAGGCCTGTCGGAACATAACGTCAGGCCTGTTCTTATCTTCTGTTTTGGCAGTGTTAATACAATATTGGTAAATGTCAGGAGAATCCATGAAAATCCAA
Source organism: uncultured Lachnospiraceae bacterium (assembly GCA_964651555.1). Taxonomy (GTDB): domain Bacteria; phylum Bacillota; class Clostridia; order Lachnospirales; family Lachnospiraceae; genus UBA3766. Next base: position 25,833 of record CAZYVY010000011.1, read on the forward strand.
GGATATATTGAAAATTTTATATTTCAGAACTCTGAAAATTATTATTGCGTTTTTCAGCTGATTACGGAAAGCTTTGATGAAGGTGAGATGGTGTGTACCGGAATCGGAAAAGGAATGGAACGTGGTGACTTTGTAGAATTGGAAGGGCTTTTAACAGAACATCCGACATATGGTCCGCAGTTCAAATTTTCCGGTTATAAAGTGGTGCCGCCTTCAGATGTTATTTCTGTGGAACGCTATTTGGCGTCCGGAGCCATCAAAGGAATAGGTCCCGCTTTAGCAGTGAGAATTGTAAAAAAATTCGGCGAGGATGCATTCCGTATCATGGAAGAAGAACCGGAACGTCTTGCGGAAATTAAAGGAATCAGTGAGCGAAAAGCGAGGGAAATTGCGATACAGATGGCAGAGAAAAAGGATGTTAGAGATGCTATGCTGTATCTCCAGGAATATGGGATTGGTAATACGCTGGCCATCCGTATTTATGAGCAGTACGGCATTGCCATGTATACCGTTTTAAAAGAAAATCCATACCGTTTGGCAGAGGATGTAAAAGGAGTAGGTTTTAAAACTGCCGATGAAATTGCTATGAAAATGGGCATTGCAGGGGACTCCTGTGAAAGGATGGAAGGCGGTCTTTGTTACTGTTTACAGGTGGCATCGACAGAGGGGCATACTTATCTTCCCAAAGAGGAATTGTTAGATAAGGCAGCGCAATTATTGGAAGTGGAAAAAGATAAGCTGGATATTCCGTTGATGAACCTAGCCATTGAACATAAAGTGGTCATTAAAAAAACAGAAAATGGTGACAATGTTTTTTTAAGATATTTTTATTATGCGGAGACTGCGTGTGCCGTAAAACTGCATGAACTTGCGACGGCATTTGAGAACACCCGTCTGTCTGATGAGGAAGAAGAATCCTGCCTGCAAAGCATTGCCATGATTGAAAAGGAGCAGGAAAACGAACTGGACACATTACAGAAGGATGCTGTTTTGGCTTGTATGACGAATGGCGTTTTTATCTTAACCGGAGGACCGGGGACGGGGAAAACCACCACCATACATGCAATCATCAGACATTTTGTGAGGAAAAAGAAAGATGTAGTTCTGGCAGCACCTACCGGACGAGCCGCCAAACGTATGGAAGAAGCAACCGGATATGAAGCAAAGACAATACACAGGCTTCTTGAGGTAAGCGGTGCTCCGGATGGAGATGAGGAACGTCCCCGTTTTAACAGAAACGAATACAATCCGTTGGAGGCAGACGTTATTATTGTAGATGAAATGTCCATGGTGGATATTTATTTACTGCATGCATTGCTAGCGGCTATTTCACCGGGAACAAGACTTATAATGGCAGGAGATATGAACCAGCTTCCCTCGGTAGGACCGGGAAATGTTTTAAAAGATATTCTGCAAAGCGGCTGTTTCCCAATGGTAAAGCTGGAAAAAATATATCGCCAGAACATGGAAAGCGATATTATTTTAAATGCCCATAAAATCAATCAGGGGCAGGAAATCTCTTTTAAAAATACAAGTAAGGACTTTTTCTTTTTAGAAAGAAAAGATATTTCGTTAATCTACAGAGACACGGTTTTATTGGTCAGGGATAAAACCCCCAAATACATCAACGTAAAACCCTTTGATGTGCAGGTTCTTACGCCTATGAAAAAAGGAAATCTTGGAGTGGAAAGTCTGAATAGGATTTTGCAGGAACAGTTAAATCCACCGGCACCGGGAAAGAAGGAAACCCACAGAGGAGATATTGTTTTCCGGGTAGGCGATAAGGTGATGCAGATTAAAAATAATTATGATGCCAAATGGGTCATCCGGGGAAAAAACGGTATTAAAGTGGATGAAGGAGAAGGTATTTTTAACGGTGATGTAGGCATTATTGAAAGAATAGATGAGTTTGCTAAAAGTTTGACGGTTTTGTTTGAAGACAACAGACAGGTGGATTATCCCTTTGCACAGTTAGAGGAATTGGAACTGTCATATGCCATTACCATTCACAAGTCGCAGGGTAGTGAATATCCGGCGGTAATTATGCCGCTTTTAGAAGGCCCAAAGATGTTGTTTAACCGTAATTTATTATACACAGCAGTAACAAGGGCATCTAAGTGTGTGGTAATTCTGGGAAGCAGGGAAAAAGTCCGGCAGATGATTGCTCAGGGGGAGGAACAAAAGCGATATACGGATTTGGCGGTTAAATTGAAAGAGGTGATTGAGGATTTATCCTTTGATTGAGAGAATTAAGGATTTCTTTTTTCCAAGACATTGTCCGATATGTGATACTGTTTTAAAACAGGGATGCGGATACATATGTCCGGAATGCAGAAAAATTCCAAGAATTGTAAAAGCTCCCCGGTGTGTCAGTTGCGGGAAACATTTGGAACAGGAGGAAACTGTCCGTTGCAGGGATTGCTCCGGTTTGCAAAAATATTATGACAAGGGATTTGCACTATATGAATATGCTTCCGTTCATGATTCGGTTTTTCGCTTTAAAAATGGCGGAAGGGCAGAGTATGCATCTTTTTACGGTGAAGAAATACGGCGATATTTATTATCCTCCGTACGTGAACTAAAGGCAGATGCATTGGTGCCGATTCCGTTACATCGGTCAAAGTTGTTGAAACGGGGATATAACCAGGCAACTCTTCTGGCAAAAGAAATTTCTATGGGAACCGGTGTACCCATCAGGGAGGATTTGTTGGAACGTGTCAAAAAAACAGATGCACAGAAGAAAATGAATCATGCCGACAGACAAAATAATATGAAAAAAGCTTTTCATATGGTGCAAAATGATGTAAAATTAAATACAGTTATACTGGTGGATGATGTATATACCACCGGAAATACCATAAATGCCGCAGCAGAGGTTCTAAAGCGTGGTGGAGTGAATAAAGTATATTTTGTAGCCCTGGCAATCGGAAAGGGCTTATAGTGGTGTTTAGAAAGTATTCTATGGGAGGGATAACAAATGGATGTCAGAAATTGCAGAAAATGCGGAAGAGTATTCAATTATATTTCAGGAGCACCTATTTGTATGGCATGTCGTGAACAGGAGGAACAGAAGTTCCAGGAAGTAAAAAAGTTTGTTCAGGATTGTAAAACAGCAGGAATTAATGAAATTGTGGAGGCCTGCGACGTCAGCCATAATCAGGTTAATATGTGGATTCGCCAGGAAAGATTGGTATTTGCTGAGGATTCACCCATTGGTATTAATTGCGAAAGTTGTGGTACCATGATTAAAACCGGACGTTTTTGCGAGAAATGTAAATATGATCTTGCAAGAGGCTTGAACAGCTCCGTTAAAACGAAAGAACCGGAACCTGTTGTGCAGAGAGATAAGAAAGAAAATCCCAGAATGAGATATTTGGATTAGTGAGAGTGGACAGAGGTTATTATGATTAGTGAGCAACGTGTAAAATTAATGACCAGACTTGCAGCGTATGAAGAAGGAGAAGGAAAGAAAAATGCAGCGATTGGTTCTTATTTCAGAGGAGACTATATCAGTTTGCAGATTTTAAAATCCATAGCCTGCGCTACGCTTTCTTTTGCATTGCTTGTTGGATTGTATGTTTTATATGATTCTGAGCTGTTTGTGTCGGGTATATATGAAATTGATATTTTGGAATATGTCAAAAAAATAATTTTATATTATGTGGGCTTTACTGCGGTGTACGTGATTATTTCCTATATTGTTTATGCAATCCGGTACCGTAAAGCGAAACGACGGCTCAGGGTATATTTTAATAATTTGAGAAGACTCCAGATTCTCTACCAAAGAGAAAGAAAGGACAAAGTGCAATAATGACGCAATTGCTGGTTATACGCGAAAAATTGAAAAGTTTATGCAGTAAATACGAGGTGTATCTGATTCCGGTGGGCAAATTTTTGACGGCGCTGATTACCTTTTTGATTATCAATGCAAATATAGGTTACATGGAGAAACTGGCTAAGTTTCCCATTGCTTTGATTCTGGCACTTTTATGTTCCTTTTTACCGCTTAATTTTATTGTGGTGGCGGCTGCCGGATTATCATTGGTTCATGTGTATGCATTATCGATGGAATGTGCGCTTGTAGTGGGAATTATTTATATTTTAATGTTTTTACTGTATTTTAGGTTTTCGCCCAAGGATACGTTTGCGGTGTTACTGACACCCATATGCTGTGCTTTGCAAATTCCCTATGCAATTCCCATGGTTATGGGTCTGGTGGCAACTCCGGCTTCTGTGGTATCTGTAAGCTGTGGCGTGGTTGTATACCATATTTTAAAATATATTAAGGTGTCTGCTAATGCTTTAACCGCGTTGGATGCTAATGATATGGTATCTAAAATTAAGTACTTGATTGATGGTATCATCGGTAATAAAGAAATGATTGTTATGGTTATTGCCTTTGCGGCTACCATTGTGATTGTATATTTTGTCAGACGCATGCATATTGATTATTCATGGACAATTGCAATTATTGTGGGTGGATTGACCAATATTCTGATTCTCTTAATCGGTGACTTGATGTATACCACGAATATCTCCATTATAGGAGTCCTGTTAGGAAGCGGATTAGCCTTTGTCGTGGTAAAAGTATTACAGTTTTTTGTGTTCAATGTGGATTATGCAAGAACCGAGCGTGTGCAGTTTGAAGATGACGAGTATTACTATTATGTAAAAGCTGTTCCCAAGGTGAACATTGCAGCTCCGGAGAAAAAAGTAAAAAAAGTATCTGCTAAGGCAAATGATGATGCGGAATTGTCAGAAAGAGCAAAAGCAAGATTAAGCAGGACACGCACCGGAGAAAAGTCAGAGAATATGGCGCGACGCAGTACAACTGAGAGAACAGCCAGAAGTGCTCAAGGGGAGCAGACGGTCAGAAAGACACAGGGAGAACGCCCGGTGAGAAGGACACAAGAAGAACGTCCGGTAAGAAGAATGCAGGAAGAGCACTATACGAGAAAGACAGAGGTTTCTGAAGATAAAAATAATGAATTATTTTAGATAGGATTGGATAAAGTATGCTGGAAAGAATCGGTGACTTTACAAGTGAATATTTGTCAGCATTTAGAATTCCGCATATTGGTATTCTGGATATTTTGGAAATCTTTATTTTGGCATTTCTGATATATCAGGCAATGATTATGATAAAGAATACCAGAGCGTGGGAATTTTTGAAGGGTATAGCGGTTGTGCTGATATTTTTGGCAGTGGCAGTTATGCTGAACATGACCACAATTGTTTGGATATTCAAAAACCTGCTTTATTTGGTTTTAATTGCGGTTATCGTTGCTTTACAGCCTGAAATCCGTCGTGTGATTGAAACCATCGGGCAGAAGAACTTTTTAACCGCCATACTGTCTTTTGACTCCAAGCAGGCAGAAGGCCGTTTTTCGGATAAGACGTTAAATGAAATTGTAAGTGCCAGTTATGAAATGGGAAGAGCCCGTACGGGAGCACTTATTGTAATTGAACAGAATACCCCTTTGGGAGAGTATGAAAGAACCGGTATTGCTGTAGATGCACTTATCAGCAGTCAGTTACTGATTAATATTTTTGAACACAACACACCCTTACATGATGGAGCAGTGATTGTCCGGGGAGACAGGATAATGTCAGCAACCTGTTATCTTCCGTTAACAGATACGAGAACGTTAAGTAAAGAACTTGGAACCAGACACCGTGCAGCGGTAGGTATTTCTGAGTTGACGGATTCCATGACAATCATCGTATCGGAAGAAACCGGAAAAGTAAGTGTGGCTTATCGTGGTGAGCTGTACCGTAACTTAAATGAAGAAGGCTTGCGAGCTCAGTTGGAAGTGGTACAGGATAAACCCAAGGTTGAGAAAAAAACCAGATTTTGGCAGAAAGGACGGGGAAAGAAGAAAAAAGATGAAAAAGAAAATAATGAATAATCTTGATTTGAAGATTTTAGCATTGCTTTTCTCTATTATTTTCTGGCTCATTGTGGTAAATATTGATGACCCCGTAAAAACAGTACAGTTTAGCGGCATTGAAGTGCAGATTCAGAATGCGGATGAATTACTGGAACAGGGAAAAGTATATGAAATACTGGAAGGAAGCGGAACGGTAACCGTAACCATAAAAGGAAGACGTTCTGTAGTAGAGGACATTTCGAAAGAAAATATTACGGCAATTGCGGATATGAAGGATTTAACCTCCATGAATACACTAAGTATTGTTGTTTCATCCAATAAATATGCAAATGAAATTGACGATATTAAGTGTGATCAGGATACTGTGCGACTCGGTATTGAGGATTTGAAGAGAATCCAGGAAGTAATCCAGGTTGAGGTTGAAGGTGAACCTGACGATGGATATATTCTGGGCTCGATTACTACAAACCTGAACCAGATTTATTTGGAAGGACCGGAATCCTTAATTAGTGAAGTTAGTTATGCCAAAGCTGTTTTGGAAGTGGACGGTGTTTCTGCTAATGTGAGTGCCAGTGTTCCAATCAAGTTATACAACAATGATGACAAGGAAATTGTGGATGAGCGGATTACCATGAATATCAGCACCGTCAGCGTAAATCAGGAAGTGTTGATGACAAAAACGGTTCCTTTGGAATTTAAGGTTGGAGGCGAGCCTGCGGAAGGTTATGATACGACGGGGGTTGTAACAACCAACATACCGGAGATAACCATTGCCGGTAAGAAAGCGGTTATTGACGCTATTGAAAGTGTTGTAATTCCGGAAAGTGTTTTGAACGTAAACGGATTGCAGGATGACTTGGAAGTTATACTCAAGTTGACGGATTATTTACCGAATAATGTTATTCTTGCAGACGGTAGTGCCGGCGGTTTTGTGGAAATCAACGTGGAAATAGAAAAAGAAACCTTTGTCACCATCGCTTTTGATAAGTCAGATGTTGAAGTGACCAATCTTCCTTCCGGCTATCAGGCAGATGTTTTGGCAGACGGCAATTATCTGACGAATGCGGAAACTACCTTAAGGGTATATGGTTTGGCCGATAACTTAAAGGATATTGATGCGGAAAATGTTAAACCGCAGTTGAATATGGCCGCTTATATGTTGCAGAACGGATTAGAGGAATTGAGTCCGGGAGTATATAATGTGGTTCCTGATTTTGGATTACCGGAAGGTGCATATTTGAAAGATACATTTAAAATTCAGGTACGCATTACAAAAAAACCTTAAAGGATTCGTAGATAAGGAAGGAATTATAAGATGGCAAGATTATTTGGAACAGATGGCGTCAGAGGGGTGGCAAATGACGAATTGACACCGCTTTTGGCAATGCAGCTTGGTCAGGCAGGAGCATATGTTTTAACCAAAGAAACAAACCATAAACCTACGATTATGGTAGGATGTGATACGCGTATTTCCGGCGATATGCTGGCAAATGCATTAATGGCAGGTGTTTGTTCGGTAGGTGCGAACGCAGTTTATGTGGGTGTGGTGCCTACGCCGGCAGTTGCTTATCTTACCAGAAAATATAAGGTAGATGCGGGTGTTGTAATTTCTGCATCACATAATCCGGTTGAATTTAACGGAATTAAGTTTTTTGACGGAAACGGATATAAGCTTCCGGATGCCATGGAAGATGAAATTGAAACATTAATCAACAGTAACATGGAGGGGGTTAATTTTCCTACCGGTTCCGGTGTGGGTAAAATTAAGTATCGTACCGATGCGTGTGAGGAATATATTAATCACTCTATCCATTCAGTAAGTGTTGATCTGAGCGGTTTAAAAATTGTAGTGGATTGTGCTGAGGGTGCTTCATATTATACTTCTGTAGAGGCATTAAAAGAATTGGGTGCCAATGTTGTTGCCATTCATAATATGCCTGACGGAACCAATATTAATGCGAACTGCGGTTCTACCCATATGCAGGAATTGTGTGCAAGGGTTGTATATGAAAAGGCCAATATTGGTCTTGCCTTTGATGGCGACGCAGACAGAATGCTTGCTGTAGATGAAAATGGTAAGCTGGTAGATGGTGATCAGATTATGTCGATTATAGGTAACTTCATGAAAGAGCAGGGAACCTTAAAGAAAGACATGATTGTTGTTACGGTTATGAGTAATCTTGGTATGACCCTGATGGCACAGGAGCGTGGGATTACGTTAGAGCAGACAAAAGTTGGTGACCGTTATGTTCTGGAACGCATGCAGGAGATTGGAGCAAATCTTGGCGGAGAGCAGTCCGGACATATTATCATGCTGGATCGCAATACCACAGGAGACGGTCTTTTAAGCGCATTGCTTCTTTTAGAGGTACTTGTAAAAACAGGAAAACCTTTATCGGAGCTGGCAGCCATTATGGATGTGTTGCCGCAGGCACTGGTAAATGCGAAGGTTCCCAACCATAAAAAAGACAGATATATGGAATATCCCGAAATAGCGGAAGCAATTGAAAAATTAAATGCAAAGTTTGCCGGAGAAGGAAGAGTTTTGATTCGCCCGTCGGGAACCGAGCCGAAGGTTCGTGTTATGATTGAAGGTAAGGATCAGGCAATGATTGATGCTGAAGCGAAGAAACTTGCGGAATTAATCCAGAATACCATGTTATAAGAGGAGTGTATACGATTTCCTTTATTGCTACGGTGGGGGCCGGGCTTGAGAAAAGAAATAAAATATGATATACTGGATTTGGGTTAAAATGTATTGGAAAAAAGAATAGATTGGGGGAATGCAAATGGTAAGTCAAAAAGTGGTGATTACAAACCCTACAGGTTTACATCTGAGACCTGCCGGAATTTTGTGCAAAGAGGCAATTCAGTTTAAATCTTTGATTACATTTTCTTTCCGGGACACAACCGCGAATGCTAAGAGTGTACTGAGTGTATTGGGTGCATGTGTAAAAAGCGGTGACGAAATTACTTTGTGTTGTGAAGGTGAAGATGAGACAGAAGCGTTGGCTCGTCTTGTAGAAGCAATTGAAAGTGGTTTGGGCGAATAAAATTTAATATGGAATAAAAAAGCAACCGGTTTTAATTCGGTTGCTTTTTTTATACATAACTGTTAAACATCATTCCGCTGTACTGGCTTGTAATATAAGGCGGTGCATAGTTTTTGCCCGGATTCTTATAGGCAACAATGGTTTTATTCACATAGTCCATGGGATTTAAAGAAATCGCATTGGTCTTGTTTAATACCGCATTGGCAAAACGTTTTATGCCGTCAAGAGATTCTTTCGCACCGGATAATTCTATGCCGGATTCCAATAACGTATCATCGACTTGAATTGTACCATCTTTTGTTAAAGAAATTCCTAAGTTGCTGAGTTCTTCGTTGTATAAGCCGGAGATACGTGACATTTCGCGAATCAACTGGCTACTTTTAGGCTGGGAATTCTGGTAAGTTGCTGCGGCCTTGATAAAATCGTTATAGCCGCCTACAAAACGATGCACGTTCTCTGCTAAGGATTCCGTGTCGGTTTTTAATCCGATGGTAACCGTATCTTCTTCGTTGGGAGGGAGACTATTTAAGGTTACTTCGTATCTGCCCTGAATAGTAAAGTGATTACTATAGGAGACGCGTTGCTCGCCGTTCAATGTAAACATTGCATTCTGCGGATAACGGCTGACTTCATTCAAACCGAGATATCTGACTACCCCGCCCAATTTGCTTGTTTTATCGTCAGAAACAGTGAAGATAATATTGTGTCCTAAATCGATACCGGTAGTGGCGGATTCCAATGATAAAGCAGCAGTGTTGGAATCATATTCTTTTACCTGGGCTTTTAAGCCTATGTTCGCATTGTTAACCAAACGCGAAAGTTTATTTTGCAAATCAAAATTTGTATCGCCTTCATTGATATTGAACTGGAACTCATAATTCGTATTATTGATTCCAATATCAAAGGAATAAGTTCCGGTGGGGAGAGCCATTTTGCTTTTATCCAGATAAAGACCTGTATTTTCCTGGGACTGTGCCAGTTGTTTTATGCCTATTTCAAAGGTTTCATCTTCGCTTTGGCCGGCGATTTCGCCTATGTATTTTGCATCTACCACAGATTCATCGCTGGAAAAAGCAATTTTACGATTCAGCATTTCTTCTTCGTTGGAACCGCTTAGTGAAGCAATGGTATTACGAAGTTCTCTTGCATTTTCCTTAATGCCCACAACGTATTTCTGGGTAGCTTCGCTTGTGTCCACAATGGACAGAGGGGCTTCTTTATTAATTTTGACGATGGAATTATAAACATTACGAAGTTCACTCTTCTTATGGGCATCGTAGCGGGTTACGCTTTTGGGCGCATAAGTAGAGAGATAGTGATTATAGATATTGCTTAATGCATATTGATGAGCCATCTTCGTCCCCTCCTTTCTTCCATGAAAACTGCCTTGACCGGATACCGTTCCGATTGAGAGCGACCATGCTCTCGGCAGGGACATAGCTATTTTATGATACTTTCTTATACTAAACGTACCATATATTTTTTCAAGATGCAATACTATTTTTGTAAAAATGTTAAAAAAATATCAAGGTTTTGTTTGGCGCCTGTATTTATATTCTATCCATCTTAGGGACGTTCTCACTCTGTTGTCCTACGTAGCGGTACATAAGATTGCAAAATACGCAATCTAAGTACCGACGAGTACAAAAGCCCTTCGATGGAATAGAACATAAACACAGATACAATAAACAAAATTAATTTCAAAATACCCCTTGACACATAATACTATGTAACGTATAGTATTATGCAAGGGAGGGTATCAATTTGAAAATTTGCATTGATATGCCAATTTTTCAAATAGCTATTTGCTTTCTCTCAGAAAAGAGGATAAATATGGATATTCAGATGAAAAGAGGGCTCCTGGACGTATGTGTCCTTGCAGCAATTAAGAATGAAGATTCTTACGGCTACCAAATCATTAAAGACATAAAACCGTACATAGATATTTCGGAATCGACTCTGTATCCGATTCTGCGAAGACTGGAGGCGGCCAATATGCTTACGGTACGTTCTGCGGAACATAACGGAAGGCTTCGGAAGTATTATCATATTGAGGAAGCAGGTTTGAAGCGTATAGAAGATTTTAAGGAAGAATGGAAAGAAATTATGTCCATTTACAGTTTTGTGACAAGGGAGGAGAACGGTAATGAATAAAAATGATTTTTTAACGGCACTTCGCGAACGATTACAGGGATTGCCGGAAGAAGATATAAGTAAGTCCATTGATTTTTATACGGAAATGATTGACGACCGTGTGGAAGACGGCATGAGCGAAGCGGAGGCTGTAGAAGCCATCGGTAATGTGGATGAAATCATTTCGCAGATTTTATCGGAGGTATCCTTGCCGAAACTGGTAAAAGAAAAGGTGAAGCCGAAACGTGCATTAAAAGCTTGGGAGATTGTGCTTCTGGTACTTGGGGCACCGTTGTGGATACCTTTGGTAGCAACGGTTATTCTCGTAGCACTTTCAATTTATCTTTCCATTTGGAGTGTGATTATATCTTTGTATGTGGTAGATGTAACAATTGCAGTCTGTGGAATTGTTTTCCTGGCATTTGCTATAGCGCTTCTGTTTGATGGGCAACTGGTTCCTTTTGGCGTATTAACAGGTGGCGGACTGGTGTGTATAGGTCTTGCAATCCTTCTGTTCCTTGGGTTTAATGTTGTGACCAAAGGTATCCTATGGGTAAGCAAGAAAGCGTTGCTTGGAATTAAGGGACTTTTTATCGGGAAGGAGAAATAAACCATGAAAAAAGCAAAAAAGATTGCGATTATAGTAGCTGTGTCCATGGTTGTTGTGGGTATTGTCACTACTGTGGGAACCTTGGCTTCGGTGGATTTTGATATGACGGAAGTGAATACGAAAGAGTGGGTCACAAATACATACACGATAGAAGATAATTTTAATAATATATCTGTTCAGGGTGGGGATGCAGCTGTGTGTCTTGTTCCGTCCGCAGACGGTATTTGCAAGGTGGTATGTACGGAAAATGATGTTGTTTATAATGAGATTGCGGTTGTAGATAATACATTGACGATAGAAAGAATTGATAATACAAAGTGGTATCACAATATTGGTATTGTTTGGGAAGAGATTCAAATCACAGTGTATCTGCCGGAAACCGAATATGAAAATCTTTCGATAAACAATACCAGCGGTCGTCTGGAGGTGCCGACGGGATTTGCTTTTGCGGAAGCGAAGGTGGTAAATAACAGCGGAAGGACATCTTTTATGGCAGATGTGCAAGGCGCGTTGGTGGTGGAGAATACCAGCGGAAGTATTTACGTGGGTGAGAATACATTGGGCAGCCTTTCGGTAAACGGAACCAGCGGCAGGGCAGAAGTGACGTCAGTTTGCGCAGAAGGTGATGTGAATGTGAAAACTTCCAGCGGCAAAATCGACATATCAGAAGTAGAGTGTGCAAGTATGGCAGCAGAAAATTCAAGCGGAAGTATTTACATTTCTACTGTTAGTGCTACCGGGGATATGGAGGTAAAAGGTACCAGCGGAAGCATTCATATTACAGATGTGGATGTAGATGGCGATATGGCGGTAAACGCAACCTCTGGCGGCTTGAATCTTGAAAATGTAGAATGTACAAATCTGACAGCAGAAAATAACAGCGGTAAAATCAGTTGTACTAGTGTAGTTGCATCCGGCGATATTAATTTGGAAAACAGTAGCGGCGGAATTGTATTGGAAGCCTGCGATGCAGAGAATTTAAAACTCTCGGCGACCAGTGGCAGTATTAGAGGAACCTTGCTTACAGAGAAGATTTTTCAGGCAGACGCAACCAGCGGAAGTGTTGACGTACCTAAGACTACAAGTGGTGGGGTGTGTGAAGTGACTACGACAAGTGGCAGCATTAAGATAAGTATTGTAGAGTAGGAGGGAGCGTTGATGCGCTTACTTGATGATACGAAGAAAAAAGCTTGGATAAAAATCATAGCAATTTATATAGTGCACTTGCTACCCTTTTTTCTTGATTATTCGTTTATGTACACGAATGAAGAAGTTGCAAATATTTTGACATGGATTGATCCTGCGTATTTGGTGCAGTTTCTTGTCATTGGAATAATCGGCTGTGTGTGCCTGTGTAAGCAACCACTAAAAGAGTTTAGCAGCAATATTTTTAATCGCGAAAGTATGATTGTTTTGTCGGTCAATGTGATTTTTATATTATTTGTGATGTTGGTCGGTAAAACAATTGGACAATATGATATCAATTGGATAGGTGTTCTGAATCGCAGTATATATTGCTATGTGTTTGTGGCACTTGTAGAAGAATGGATATACAGAGGGTTTATTGTTACGCAGATGAAAAAGGTTGTAAAAAGTGACCTGATGATAGTAATCGGCTCGGCTGTTTTATTTGCATTGTCCCACCTGCCTATGTATTTCATGTATACGGACAACATTACGTTTGGCGGAGTGGTATATCGCTTGCTGATGCCGTTACTTTTAGGGCTGGTGTATGCGCATATATACCTGTGTAATAGGAATTTGTTTGTTTTGGTTATTTTACATGGCACGTATAATTTGATTGAGTGCATAGCCTTTGACAGTTGGTATTATGTGGCGTATGGAATTGGTTGGCTGTTGATGATTGGGTATGCGGTTTGGTGTTATAGGAGGAAGAAACGAAGCGTTTAATCGCAAGCTTGAAGGATAATTGAAAGAAGGTTTTATGAATAGGATGAATGAAAATAGAAAGGGTTTAAATCGGGATGCCATAAAGTATATTGCGATTGTTGCAATGTTGGCAAATCATATTGCATCTGTTTTTCTGAATTCAGGAACATTATTACGCGTGATTTTTTTGGGGATCGGGAATTTCACAGCTATAACTATGTGTTATTTTTTGGTAGAAGGATATAGTTATACACATTCTAAGAAAAAGTATATGGGACGTTTGCTGTTGTTTGCACTCTTATCGCAAATACCCTATTGTATGGCTTTTACAAAACAAGGAGTTATTAGTTTTATTGGTTTTAACATGTTATTTACATTGTTATTGTGTTTTTTGATATGTTTAATCGTGGAAAAAGTACCGAATATTATTTTGAAAATCTTGCTTATTATACTGATAATGATTTGTAGTATGAAGTGTGATTGGGGTATCGGGGCCCCTGTATTTACATTACTATTTATTTGGAGCAAGAATTCCATTCTCAAAAAGAAAATAGCATTTATTATTCCTACAGTACTATTTGGTCTTTACAATTTTATTGGTTGTTATGGAAAAGTTCCGATTGGAATTTGCATTTTGAATACAATGATTTGCATGATTGGTATGGGGATGTCTGGAATATGTATTATATATTTTTATAATGGAAAAAGAGCGAAAATGGGTAGAAGTTTTTCGAAATGGTTTTTCTATATTTTTTATCCGTTACATTTATTAATTTTTGCTTTGATAAGGATTTTTGCATAATGAAAACCGGCAAAATGATTTTATCTATCATATTAAGCTTACTCGTCATGGTGGTTGCCCAGGTTCTGGCACAACTCCTTGGAAGTGTATTGGTACTTGTTAAAATGCCGGCGTTTATTGCGAATATGGCGGCAGGCATCTTATACATTATAATCGCTTATTTCTTATTAAAAATTATATGTAAAAAAATCTTAAAAGGAGACATGAGCGAATACAATATCCCTGCATTTAAAATTGAGATAAAATGGGTGATTGTAGCAATTCTTTTACCACTAACCGTAACTGCATTTTACATCTTATTCGTGCCCGGTTCCTTTGAACAGAATGAACTTGATATTACTTCGAAGTTGAACTTGTTATCGGCGGGCATTTTCTTTATGGGATTTGGTGCAGGTATTTTTACTGACCGGCGGAGAGTTTGGGATTGAGTCATCCATTGTTGCTGTGGTAGGATATATGATAGTGTGTGGGATTGTGTGGTTGGGAAGTAAGACGACGAAGTGTAAAACCGAGAAAGCAGGCAATTCATAATGATATGGTAAATATAAATTGATAGTATATGATAGCAGAACAACCTAGAAATACAAGGTAAAAGAGTAGGACTAAAACATGAACATAACAATACGTAAATACAACGAAACAGACATCCACGAAATGATTCAAATCTGGAACGAAATCGTAGAAGAAGGCATTGCCTTTCCGCAGGAAGAAGCTTTGACGATAGAATCCGGCAGGGAATTCTTTGCCTCCCAGGCTTATACGGGAGTTGCCGTAGATACCGAAACGAATCAAATTTGCGGTCTCTATATTTTACATCCTAATAATATAGGAAGATGTGGACACATCTGCAATGCAAGCTATGCGGTGGCGTCAGAAAGCCGAGGCTTACATATCGGAGAGAAACTGGTGCAGGATTGTATGGAGCAAGGGCGTGCTTATGGCTTTCGAATTCTGCAGTTCAATGCCGTGGTCGCAACGAATACCCATGCAAGACATTTATATGAAAGATTAGGCTTTGTTCAACTGGGCACAATACCCGGTGGCTTCCGTATGAAGGACGGACTGTATGAGGATATCTGCCCGTACTACAAGGTGTTATAGAATGTTTAAATAATAGGAGGCTGTATATGAAGAAGGGAGTTAAAGTGGTACTGATTATTTTAAGCATCATAATCGTTTTGCTTTTATCAATCTTTATTAATCATAAAATTCAACTGAAAAAAGAATCTGAACTTCTGACACCGATAGGACAATTGGTAGAGGTAGATGGTTATAATATGAGTGTTTATATAGAAGGAGAGGGAGATAAAACCATTGTATTCCTTTCTGGCGGCGGAACCTGCTCACCTATTTTGGATTTCAAGTCCCTGTATTCTTTGTTAAGTGATGAATACAAAGTGGTTGTGGTTGAAAAGTTTGGCTATGGTTTTAGCGATGTTGTGGATAAAGAGAGAAGCGTTGTATCTGTGCTTGAGGATACAAGAGCGGCATTGGTGGCAGCAGGTGTGGAAGGACCGTATATTTTATGTCCCCATTCCATGTCCGGTATTGAAGCTTTATATTGGGCACAACAGTATCCCGATGAAGTATCGGCGATTATCGGTTTGGATATGGCAGTTCCTGCGGCGTATGAAGATTATCAAATCAACAGCCTTGCGTTAAAATTATCGCAGTTTGCTGCACGAATCGGTATTATAAGACTTCTTCCCGACGTTGCGGAAAGTGAAGCGATGAAATATGGTACGCTAACCGAGGCTGAAAAAGAAATATACAAAGCAATATTTTATAGCCGCACGGCTACAACCACTATGATGAATGAGGTTGGAAGTATAAAAGAGAATGCTGCATTGGTTGAAGCTTCGGGCGTTCCGCAGGTGCCCATGCTTCTATTCGTGTCTGACGGAAGCGGAACCGGTTGGGAGGAAGAAGCCTGGCGTAATTATCAAAAAGACTACATCAAAGAAGTCACGAACGGCAGTCTTGTCGAATTAAACTGCTCACATTATGTCCATGACCATGAATATGAATTAATTGCTGAAGAAATATCGGCTTTTATAGCATCCTCATTATAAAGTAGTAACAGAGTTGTTATTATCTTCCTTACGAAGATGTTTGTATATAAGACTATAAATTACCCTATGGGAATAATAATATTACTATTTTCGAAACCGAGCCGTGGGGAGGAATTTCTTTGCGGACCGTTTGTGCTCGTCGGTACTTGGTGAAGAGGCTTGTTTACAAGTCGATGAACCTAGTACCGCTACGTTAACACAACGAGCGAAAGCGTGTCCGAAAAGAAATCCTCCCCACGGCGACCTCTTATAAAAAGAAAATTTAAAAAACTCATTGACGAACGACCACTCGTGTGGTATTCTACTATGGCAAGATTGGTTTTTAGGCCTTTTTTTTATGCGCTTAAATTTCGTAAAATCAATCGAAGATTCGATAAGAAAATATAAGCAAATACGCGTGGAGGTGGGAAAATGCGTACAAGAATTACATTAGCATGTACAGAATGCAAGCAGCGTAATTACAACACAACTAAGGATAAGAAAGCTCATCCTGACAGAATGGAAACAAAGAAGTATTGTAGATTCTGCAAGGCTCATACAATGCACAAAGAAACTAAATAATTTGTCTTTTTTATTTGAAAGGAAATTTGAATTATGGCAAATGCGTCAAAAACAGAGAAGCCTAAGAAAAAGAGTTTCTTTCGTGGCGTAAAACAGGAATTTAAGAAAATTACCTGGCCCTCAAAGAATGACGTGGTAAAGCAGACGGTGGTAGTAACCGTATCGGTTTTATTGCTAAGCCTTTTGATTGCAGGTGTGGATGCACTTGCGAAGTTTGGAATGAATTGGTTAACAAATCTGAGTTTTTAAGGTGAGGGTAGACGTATGGAAGAAAATAAAGAATTTGACATTGGCCAGAGCGACAATAAAAGCGGCAAAGGCATGGGTTGGTACGTTGTTCATACTTATTCAGGCTATGAGAATAAGGTAAAAGCCAACATTGAGAAGGCAATTGAGAACCGTCATCTTGAGAATGAAATTCTGGAAGTTCGTGTTCCGATGCAGGATGTTGTAGAAGTAAAGAACAATGTAAAGAAGACAGTTCAGAAAAAACTCTTCCCCGGCTATGTATTACTTCATATGGATGCAGATAATAATGATGCATGGTATGTGGTTAGAAATACAAGAGGTGTTACCGGTTTTGTTGGACCGGGAAGTAAGCCGGTTCCTTTAACAGAACAGGAAATGAAGATGCTGAACGTAGGTGGCAGCGAGGCCGTACACATCGACGTAAAAGAAGGCGATGCAATTACTGTTATTGCAGGTGTTTGGAAAGATACCGCAGGTATTGTTAAGCGTGTTGATGAAGGTAAGCAGGTTGTTACCATCAATGTGGAACTGTTTGGTCGTGAAACACCGGTTGAAATCGGTTTCTCAGATATCAAGAAAATGTAAAAATGCTTGTTCATAGGATTGTATCCTATTTTAGCAACAGTAATGTTGTTATATGAACAGTGGGAG
>CAZYVY010000012.1:0-40093 GCA_964651555.1 uncultured Lachnospiraceae bacterium
GCAGAGGACTGAAAATCCTCGTGTCGCTGGTTCGATTCCGGCTCTGGGCATTTTTGATTGGAGTTCTTTTGAACTCCATTTTTTCTGTTTAAAACTGACCGAACGGTCGGTCACGATTTGTACACAAATTTGGCTTATAATGTCGTAGATTTGGGTCTTATAGTTTTATTTTATAGACATAGTAATATTTTTATAATACACAAATTGATGTGTACGGATTTTTGTGTTTAAAGATAAGATACATATTAAATGAATTGAATGGAGGAAAAAAATGTTATCAAAATTCAGTGTAAAGAAACCCTATACCGTATGGGTAGGTGTAGTTCTTGTGTTGGTTTTAGGTGTTGTTTCGGTAATGAGAATGACAACAGACCTTTTACCTAATATGAGTTTACCTTATGCTATGGTTATTACAACAGATATGGGTGCAAGTCCGGAAGAGATTGAGCAGTCTGTTACAGCACCCATAGAGGCTGCAATGGCTACAACATCTAACATTAAAACCGTTAGTTCCATGTCATCTAATAGCTATTCTTTGGTTATTTTGGAATATGAACAGGATACAAATATGGATTCGGTTGTTATTGAAATGCAACAGAAATTGGATCAGTTGGAGGGAAGCTGGTCGGATTCTGTCGGCACGCCCATGATTATGCAGTTGGATCCGAATATGCTTCCGATTATGGTTGCGTCTGCAGATATTGAGGGTATGTCCCAAATTCAAATTTCAGAATATGTTGAAAATGAATTAAAACCTGTATTAGAAAGTATTGAGGGTGTTGCTTCCGTAACGACAACAGGTTCGGTTGAGGAACGTTATGAAGTTACTATTCGTGAAGATAAACTTGAAGAGTTAAATCAGAAAATTCTTGCTGAAATTGATGAGCAGTTTGTAGAAGCAAAGGAAGAACTGGCAGACGCAAGAGATGAGATAGAAAATGGTCAGAGTGAATTAGAAGAGGCAAAAGAGACTTTGGCATCAGAGATTTCCAGTGCTTCCAATGATATTGTAAATGGTAAAATTGAAGCTTATATTGGTGCGAATACCTTATCTGAAGCGATTACGGAATTAAATACGAATATTTCATCCATGCAGGAAGCAATAAACAGTTTGAATAAAACATATGAAACTGCTGTTGGATTGCAGGAAACAATTACAAGTTTGCAGGGTCTTTTGGCAATGAATCTTGCAGATGAACAGTATATGGCAATGACTGGGATGACCCGTGCACAACTTGAAGCTTCTGTAGCGCAGGCACAGGCTGGTCTGGATGCGATTAACAGTGGCCTTGCTTCTATGGGTTCTGCATATTCATCTATGGGAATTTCCATTAAAACATATAATGATATTCCGGCGGCAGTTGGAACGTTAACCACTGCTTTGAGTAAGCTGAATGCCGGTCTTGCACAGGCTCAGTCTGCCCAGACGCAGGTAAATGAGGGTAAAGTCACATTAAATGAAGCTTATGTTGCATTAACAGAATCCCAGATTAATGCAGTAATTGAAATGAGTGCAGCTTCTGCACAGTTAACTTCTGCATTAGCCCAAGTGGAAGCAGGAGAACAGCAGATTGAAGATGCTGAAGAATCAGCAAAAGATTCAGCGGATTTAACACAAATTCTTACCGTTGATATGATTAATAACCTTTTTATGGCTCAGAACTTTTATATGCCGGCAGGTTATGTTCAGGATGGAGACCAGCAATATCTTGTAAGTGTCGGTGATGAAATTACATCCTATAGAGATTTGGCTGACCTTGTACTTATGGATATGGGAATGGACAGTGTAGGTATTATCTACTTAAAAGATATTGCAGACATAAAATTGGTAAATGATGCTGCAGATTCTTATTCCAGAGTGAATGGTAATCCTGCAATTATGCTTTCCTTTGAAAAGCAGACCGGATATTCTACCGGTGAAGTAACGGATAACTTAATAGACAGATTTGAAAAACTAGAAGAAGAAAATCCTGAGTTAAACATTGCAGTTCTTATGGACCAGGGTATATACATTGACTTGATTGTGGAATCTGTTGTTCAGAATATTTTAGTGGGAGCTCTTCTTGCTATTATTGTTCTAATTATTTTCTTAAAAGATTTCCGCTCAACTTTTGTAATTGCATGCTCTATTCCCATGAGTGTTGTATTTGCACTGGTATTGATGTATTTTACGGACATTACGTTAAACCTGATATCTCTATCCGGTCTGGCGCTGGGTATTGGTATGCTTGTGGATAACTCCATTGTAGTAATTGAAAATATTTATCGTTTGAAAAAAGAAGGTATGTCAGCTAAAAAAGCTGCGATCGAAGGTGCCAAGCAGGTTACCGGAGCAATTGTAGCATCTACATTAACAACTATATGTGTATTTGCTCCCATTATTTTTACCGATGGTATTACAAAGCAGTTATTTGTAGATATTGCCTTAACTATTGCCTATACATTAACAGCCAGTCTGATTGTTGCGCTTACTTTTGTTCCTATGATGGCATCCGGCATGTTAAAAAATGCAGTTGAGCCGGAAACAAAGCTGTATGATAAGATTAGGGACTGGTATGGAAATTGTTTAAGATATATTTTAAGATGGAAGCCACTGGTATTGATTTTATCATTAGTACTTCTGGTTGTAAGTGCGTGGGCAGCTTTCTCCAGGGGCTTTACATTTATGGATATGGAAATGGAGGCAGATCAGATTTCCATGACAGTAGGTCCCAGAGAAGACCAGGTGCTTACTTTTGATGAGCTGAAGGCGTTAGCGGATGAAACAACAGCAGCAATTGTGGATATTGAAGGAATTGATGCAATTGGTGCCATGGCGGGTGGCGGAAGTACAATCAGCCTTATGTCCACCGGCGGCAGTGATAGTGTAACTTATTACATTATTCTGGAAGAAGACAGGGAAAAATCCATGAATGAAATCATAGAGGAGATTGAAGAGAAGACTCAGGATATCGATGGTCTTGTTAGCATTACTTCTACCTCCAGTGATATGACGGCTATGTTAGGTAGCGGTTTGACCGTTCAGGTAAAAGGTCGTGACTTAAACAAATTGGAAGAAATCGCTTTAGATGTTGCAAAAATTGTTGAAGAAACAGAAGGTACGGTTGATGTTAACAACGGTTTAGAGGATACAACGGCTTCCTATACTATTCATGTAGATAAGGAAAAAGCTGCACAGTACCAGATGACGGTAGCTCAGGTATTCCAGCTCGTTTATGCAGAATTGGCATCAACATCCGCTTCTACACAGGTTTCAGCAGATGTTAAAGACTATGATGTTTATGTAATGAGCGAAGAACAGGCAGAAGTGTCCATTCGGGATATTAAGGAAATCACATTCCCTTATACCAATAGTGAAGGTGAAGAGGAAGAAATTAAACTTACGGATATTGTGACCTTTGAAGAAGGTATATCCTTAAATTCCATTAACCGAGAAGGCCAGACACGTTATATCAGTATTACAGCAGGTGTGGATGATGAACACAATGTTACTTTGGTAAGCAATGAAATCCAGAAGAAGCTGGATAATTATGCTTTACCCGATGGCTATAGTATTGAAATGGCCGGCGAAGACGAAATGATTATGGATGCAATGGAGCAGTTATTATTAATGCTTGTTTTGGCAATTATTTTTATCTATATGGTAATGGTTGCCCAGTTCCAGTCACTGTTGTCACCGTTTATTATCATGTTTACCATTCCTTTGGCCTTCACCGGAGGCTTTGGGGCATTATACTTGACCGGTAATGAAATCAGCGTTGTTGCGATGATTGGTTTTGTTATGCTGGCAGGTATTATTGTAAATAATGGTATTGTTATGGTTGACTTTATCAATCAGCTTCGTAGAGAAGGCATGCCCAAGAATGATGCAATTGTGGAAGCAGGAAAGGCGCGTCTCCGTCCTATTTTAATGACAGCATTAACAACGATTCTTTCTATGATTCCTATGGCAATGGGTATGGGTAAAGGTTCGGAAATGATGCAGCCTATGGCAATTACGATGACGGGCGGTTTGATTTACGGTACACTTTTAACACTTGTGGTAGTACCTTGTATTTATGATATGTTCAATAAAAACAAGAGTATGGTGGAAGAAGATTTATAAGCGGTAAAACAGAAGAGGTGTAAAATGAATATGATAAATAGCGGCAGTGTCTTTAATCTTTTTGAAGGCATTGCCGAGAAAGAAATGCTGATGTATCAGGCAGTAATTGACATGGTTCAAGAGGACTATGATGTTAACCGCATTAAGGTAAGTGATATTACAAGCAGAGCCGGAATTGGAAAGGGGACTGCATATGAATATTTTTCAAACAAAGAAGAAATAATAGTAAAAGCACTCCTGTTTGATACATATTCGCATTTAAAAAAGATAGAAGCCATTCTATTGGACAATAAAAAATACAAAGAAAAATATTTTTTGTTGTTGGATTACCTTGAGCGAAATATCCCGCAGACTAAGAGCTTCGGAAGTTTGATGAGGATGTTTGCGGGAACTTACGAAATCAAGGAAAATATAAAAATAGAATTGAGTAGGATTGAGAAGAATGGAGAATGTCCCATTATTCATGTGGAGAGAATGATAGATGAATTCATGAAACAGGGGCTGGAAGAAAACGTTTATACACAGGAAGATGTTATTCTGTGCAGATGCGTATTTGAGACACAACTTACAGGATATATTTATTGTATTATGAATCATTATTATGGTGGTTCATTATCAAAGAAAAAAGCAAGAGAGTTTTCCTTTGAGGGCATAGTGAAATTATTAAGCGCATAAAAAGCATAATTTGTACCGGACTTTGACATACTAAAAGCAAAGTATTGATTGGAGGTATGCAAAATGAATTCGGATACGGTTGCTTTGCTAAAAGAGTGCGATGCAGGTTGTAAAATGGGAGTGGAAAGCATGAAGCAGGTCCGCTCTTATGCGGAAGAAGGCAGACTGATTGCGGTTATTGATAAATATCTGGAGAGGCATGACGATTTCGGAGATAAATGTCATAAGCTGTTGAATCAGGTAGAAAAAAATACCCAGGAACCGCCTAAAATGGCCAGTGCTTTTGCCAAAATAAGCACAGATATGAAACTGATGATGGAAAAGGATTCCCATAAAATTGCAGAGATTCTTATTGATGGTTGCAATATGGGCATAAAATCCGTAACGGAAAACATACACAAATATAATAAAGCTGATACAGAAAGTGTTGCTTTAGCAAGAGAACTGGTAGAAATGGAACAAAAAATGTCTCAGGATTTATTGCAGTTTTTATAAGAAATGAGTATAATAAGTTTATAAAAATTTTATAAAAAGAGAGTATACTTTTTATGTGTGTTACAAGCCGGAAGTTGTTTTCCGGCTTGTAGTACAGAATAATATGTTTGCTAAGAGATCCGGCCAATACATATTTTATGATAAAAGTATGCTTGAGGCGAAAAAGAAGAAGGGCTTAAAATATGGGAAAAGTTAGAATTGTTTCAGACAGTACTTGCGATTTATCACCGGAGATAAAAAAAGAATACGATATTAAGGTTATTCCTTTGTGTATTGTAATGGATGATAAAAGTTATTTTGATATGGTAGATGTTACTCCGCTTGAAATTTTTGACTGGGCGGATGCCAATAAAACTACACCAAAGACTGCTGCTGCAGGCATTGAAGAGGCTATTGAATTTTTAAAGCCTTTTCAGGAGGCGGGCGAGGATGTAATTTACATAGGTATCTCTGAAGATATGAGTACCACCTGTAATGTAATTCGTCTTGCAGCAAGCGAATTGGAATATGACAGGGTGTTTGTTGTTAATTCCATGAACTTATCTACCGGTATCGGTTTGCAGGTTTTAAGAGCAGCAGATATGGCTGCGGAAGGTAAGAGTGCGGAAGAAATTGTGGAGGCGATTTCCGGGGCAAGAACCCTGGTACGCGCAAGTTTTGTTGTGGATAACCTCACTTATCTGGCAAGGGGCGGACGATGTACCGCAGCAACGGCTTTACTTGCCAATACCTTACAGTTAAAGCCCCGTATTGATGTAAAAATGGGTAAAATGGGCGTTGGCCAGAAATACAGAGGTAAATATAACAAAGTTATATTGAAATATGTAAAAGAAATGGAAGAAAAGCTTCTTCGTGCTGATAAAACCCGAGTGTTTGTAACACATACGGATATGGATCAGGGAATTGTAGAGGAAGTAAAAGATTACCTTAAGGGTCTGGGGCATTTTGACGAAGTGTACGAAACCGTAGCCGGTGGCGTAATTTCAAGTCACTGTGGACGTGGAACTTTGGGAGTACTCTTTTATGATACCTGTGAGGAGTAATTGATTGAAAATAAGGCGCCGCCCGATTGGGCGGTGCTTTTGATATTTGCGGACTTTTATGATAAATAGAAAAGGGAAAGCGTACCGGGAGCGGAAACCCCTAGACCATTTACTTAAAATGTGGTATCATAATATGATGTAACCTAGCCGTACTGTGTTCAACCATAAGAAACAGCCCGATAACGTTACAATGCATGCATAAGCAGGGGATTTCGGCAGGAGGAGACAGTTGGAAAGTATACTAAAAAAATTACAGGCTTTAGGTGAATCAGATATGTATCCCTGTCATATGCCGGGACACAAAAGATGCGGTAATCCGTTGTTTGCTATGGACATAACGGAAATTGATGGTTTTGACAATCTGCATCATGCCACAGGAATGATAAAAGAAGCCCAGGAGAGAGCGGCAAAACTTTATGGGGCAACGGAAAGCTTTTATTTGGTTAACGGTAGTACCTGTGGTTTATTATCTGCGATTTTTGCATCTTTTCAGCGGGGAGATAAAGTGCTGGTAGCCAGAAATTGCCATAAGGCAGTATACCATGGGCTGGAAATAAGAGGAATCGAGCCGGTATATATTTATCCTGAAACTGATAAAGAATATGACATAAATGTCGGAATAAAAGCATGGCAGGTAGAAGAAGTTTTAAAAAATGCTGACCTGTATTATGATAGTTCAACTAAACCGATAAAAGGTATGATTCTTACATCACCCACATATGAAGGATTAACATCTGAGATAAAAGAAATTGCTAAATGTTTACATGAAAAGGAAATGATTCTGATTGTCGATGAGGCTCATGGGGCCCATTTTGGTTTCCATGAAGATTTTCCGCAAAGTGCAGTGGGGCAGGGAGCGGATTTGGTTATTCAAAGTCTTCATAAGACATTGCCCTCCATGACACAGACAGCACTTTTGCACCGCTGCTCAGACAGAGTGGATGCGGAGGATATACAGAAATATCTGGGTATCTTTCAAACCAGTAGTCCTTCTTACGTTTTTATGGCGTATATGGATGAGTGCATGCATCTGATGGAGGAAAAAGGCAGGGAGTTGTTTGGGGTATTTTCTGCAAGGTTACAAAATTTTTATAAAAAATGTGAAAATTTGCAACATATCCGGGTATTGCAACCGCAGGAATATGATTCTGATCCGGGGAAAATATTGATATCTGCGCCCAAAAGGTACAATGGAAGAGAATTGTACGATAAATTAAGAAACTGCTATCATCTGCAACCGGAAATGTGTTCCGGTGGCTATGTGCTTGCCATGATGACGGTTTATGATACCGAAGAAGGATTTGAGCGTTTATATGCTGCGTTGGCAGATTTGGATGGTAAGCAGGTTTCGGATAAATCAGTGAATCGTGATGCGAAAAAGACACTTGCGTCACTTGCTAAAGAACATCCTGTTATGAAGTACATGCCTTGTGATACAGAAGCATTAGGAGCAGAAATGTTATGGCTAAAAGATGCAGCAGGCAGAGCAAGTAAAGAATATATTTATCTGTATCCGCCCGGAATTCCTTTTATTGTTCCGGGAGAAATCATAAGCCGGGAAATGGCAGAAGCCATTGGCGAGCTGCAAAATTGCGGCTATGAAATACAGGGAATGTCGGATTTAAGCGGAAAGAGAATAAGGGTTATTGTTTAAAAAAGACTTTTACAGGAGTCGGCTATTGGGGGATAACATGGGAAAAATATTTTATTTAATGGGTAAAAGCTCAAGCGGAAAGGATACGATTTATAAGCATATCCTTACCGAGAACAAGTTTAAATTACGAAAGATTGTGCCCTATACCACACGTCCCATTCGCGAGGGCGAGGAAGATGGCAGGGAGTACTTTTTCATCGATGATGCAGAAGTGCGTAAGTTGGCGGACGAGGGCCGTATTATCGAGCTTCGCGCCTACAAGACTTATCATGGAAATTGGAAATACATGACCGTCAACGACGGAAGAATCAATTTAAAGAAACACAATTACATTATCATAGGTACACTGGAATCGTATAAAAAGACAGTGGAATATTACGGACAGGATGCTATCGTGCCGATTATGGTTGAAGTGGATAACGGCGTGCGCCTTCAGCGTGCATTAAACAGGGAAAGGAATCAGGCGGAACCGAAATATCAGGAAATGTGTCGCCGTTTTCTTGCGGATGAGGAGGACTTCCGTCAGGAATTGATTGACGAGGCCCACATTCCGAAAATTTTTGTGAATGAGACTTTAGATGTATGTATTGCTGAGATTGAGGACTACATTAAAGCGAATTTGGAGCCGATAGAATAATAAGACGGCAAAGGGCAGATTTATACCCAACAAAATGCGCTTGAGGAAAGGCAGGTGTCGGTATGGATATTAAAGTTAATAATGTACAACAGGTAACGCAACCGACACAGACCGGACAGGTTCAAGCCGGTGACCAGGGATTTAAGTTCGCTTTGGCCAGCAATATTGCGGAAAGCGAATTACAGACGAAACTGACACTGATGTTGGAAGAAATCACCATGCAGGGGAAAAAAGTGGGTAAACGTATGGATATCCGGGAGATGAAAAAGTATCGTCTTTTGATTAAGGATTTCATGAATGAAGTTGTTACCCACTCTCATGAGTTTTCCCGTGAAAATTATTTGGACCGCAGGGGAAGGCACAGAGTTTACGGCATTATCCGTAAAGTAGACGAGTTATTGGATGAACTGGCACAGGAGCTTGTAAAAGAAGAACAGGATCATTTGGCAATTTTAAGCCGTATTGATGAAATCAGAGGTTTGTTGCTGGATGTATTTACGTAGACGGAGGTTACACAGATGGCAGATTTTAATGATATTATAGGTCAGGAGCACTTAAAAGAACAGTTGCAGAAGACCATAAAAGAAGGAAATGTATCCCATGCGTATCTTTTAAACGGAGAATTACGTTCAGGAAAAGAATTTATTGCCAAGATTTTTGCGGCAGCCCTGCAGTGTGAATGTGATGTGAATGCACCATGTCAGAAGTGTCAGTCCTGCATTAAAGCATTCAGCGGAAATCACCCGGATATTATTTTTGTTTCTCATGAAAAACCCAATACCATAGGTGTTGAAGATATCCGCAGTCAGATTAATAATGATGTCATGATTAAGCCCTATCAGGGACCTTATAAAATATACATCATGAATGAAGCAGAAAAAATGACGGTTCAGGCTCAGAATGCTCTTTTAAAAACATTGGAAGAACCGCCTGCATATGCGGTAATTTTGTTGCTTACCACATCTGTGGATGCAATGCTTCCTACGATTATCAGCCGTTGCGTTAATCTGTCGATGAAACCGGTGCCTGATGGGGTTTTAAAAGAATATCTCATGCGTGAAATGAGGGTGCCTGATTATAAGGCTGACATCAGCGTAGCTTTTGCCAGAGGAAATCTGGGACGTGCCAAGATGATGGTATCTAACGAGGATTTTGATAAAGTAAGAGACGAAGCCGTTACGCTTTTAAAATACATTGACGAAATGGAAATCGGTGAGGTGGTGGCTGCTATCCGTAAAATCGGTGAATATAAGTTTGATATTAACGATTATCTGGATATTATTTCCATCTGGTACCGTGATGTACTTTTGTTCAAGGCGACCAATGATGTAAACGGCTTGATTTTCAAGAAAGAAATACAGTATATTAAAAAGGTGGCAAAAAAGTCATCTTACGAAGGAATTGAGAATATTATTGATGCATTGGAAAAAGCAAAAGCAAGACTCCGTGCAAATGTAAACTTTGATTTGACCATGGAACTTTTATTAATGGCAATCAAGGAAAACTAGATATAGAAAGGTATAAACATAGATGGTAAAAGTAATCAGCGTCCGATTTCGGACAGGCGGTAAGATTTATTTCTTTGATCCGCTGGATTTGGAGATTAAAAAGGGACAGCATGTTATTGTGGAAACTGCCAGAGGCATGGAGTATGGTCTTGTAGTCAGCGAAATCCGTGAGGTGGAAGAAGAAAGAGTTGTACAGCCTTTAAAACCCGTTCTGCGTGTGGCAACTCCGGAAGACGATAAACAGAATGCAGAAAATCTTGAGAAGAAGAAAGAAGCATACGATATCTGTCTTGAAAAAATCCATAAGCATGGTTTGGAAATGAAGCTTGTGGATGCAGAATATACTTTTGATAACAACAAGGTGCTGTTTTATTTTACGGCAGACGGAAGAATTGATTTCCGTGAGCTGGTAAAAGATTTGGCAGCAGTGTTTAAGACCCGTATTGAATTACGTCAGATAGGTGTCCGTGATGAAATCAAAATCATGGGCGGTATCGGTGTGTGCGGACGTGTTTTATGTTGTCATTCTTACTTATCGGAATTTGTCCCGGTATCCATAAAAATGGCAAAAGAGCAGAACCTGTCTTTAAATCCCACTAAAATATCCGGTGTATGCGGAAGATTGATGTGTTGTTTGAAGAATGAAGAGGAAATCTACGAGGAATTAAATAAAAAGCTGCCCAATGTTGGTGACAGTGTTACCACCGATGATGATTTACATGGGGAAGTACACAGCGTAAATGTGCTCCGCCAGCGGATAAAGGTGTTGGTAGAAGTGGGCGATGAAAAAGAGTTAAAAGAATACCACGTGGATCAGCTTACGTTTAAAAAGAAATACCATAGCAAAGATAAGTCTGATTTGACACCGGAAGAGATGGCTGAATTGGAGCGTTTGGAGCGTCAGGATAAAGAGGATGCACAAAAGGACGGTACGGAAGATAAGCAGCAGAAAAAACCGAATTTTGAAAAGAAGAAACAGAATCATTCCCAGCAACAGAATCAGCAGGAAAGCCATCAGAAAAATGAAAATAACCACCGTCATGAAAACCGTCATCGCAACGAAAACCGCCACCGCAATGAAAATAAGCAGGTAGAGAATCAGCAGGAGAATGAGGCGGTTGAGCAGATACAGGAAGGAAATGCGTCTGCCGGACAGGAAAGAAGCGGAAAGTATCATCGTAACCGAAGAAACAGACACCATCGTCGTGATAGAAAAGAAGAAAGAAATAACGGAAATGACAATTAATCTGAGAGAGAACGAAAGGATTGATTGTCTGCAGCGGAAAGGATATCAAATCATTCAGGATCCGGGAAAGTTCTGCTTTGGTATGGACGCAGTTCTTTTATCGGACTTTGCCATGGTAAAGAAGGATGATAAGGTTTTAGATATCGGAACGGGAACCGGAATTATTCCGATTCTGATGGAAGCCAGGTATGGCGGAGACAGTTTTACCGGTCTGGAAATTCAGGAAGAAAGTGCCGAAATGGCCCGTAGAAGTGTGACACTGAATCATCTGGAAGAAAAGATTAAAATTGTGACAGGAGATATCAAGGAAGCAGAAACTTATTTTGAGGCTGCTTCCTTTGATGTTATAACCTGTAATCCTCCCTATATGATTGGCAGCCACGGTATTGAAAATCCTGAGGAACCTAAAGCGATTGCAAGACATGAAATCAAATGCACATTAGAAGATATTGTGGCAAGAAGTGCAAGGCTTTTGGTGCCCGGGGGAAAGTTTTATATGGTGCACCGTCCTTTCCGACTTGCGGAAATAGTGACAGTTATGTCACAATATAAAATAGAACCAAAGCGTATGCGGCTGGTATATCCGTATGTGGACAAAGAGCCCAACATGGTCCTGATTGAAGGGGCAAGGGGCGGAAAATCACGGATGACAGTGGAAAAACCTTTAATTGTATATGACAGCCCCGGTGTGTATACCCGGGAGATTTTAGAGATTTACGGAGAGGAGACAGTATGACGGGAACCTTATATTTGTGTGCAACACCCATAGGGAATCTGGATGATATGACGTTCCGCGTATTGGAAACTTTACGTAGCGTAGATGTGATTGCGGCTGAGGATACCAGAAACAGTATTAAACTGTTAAACCGCTTTGAAATAAAAACGCCAATGACCAGCTATCATGAATATAATAAGGTGGAAAAAGCAGAAAAACTGATTGCCATGTTGCAGGAAGGAAAAAATATCGCCTTAATTACCGATGCAGGAACTCCTGCAATTTCGGATCCGGGAGAAGTTTTGGTCCGTATGTGCCATGAGAATGGCGTGAATGTAACTTCTTTGCCGGGAGCTTGTGCATGTATTACCGCATTGACCTTGTCGGGACTTCCTACCAGACGTTTCTGCTTTGAAGCTTTTTTGCCGGCAGATAAAAACCAGCGCAAGGCGGTTTTAGAAGATTTAAAAGAAGAAAGCAGAACCATCATTTTATATGAGGCACCCCATCATTTGAGGGGAACCTTGGCGGAATTATATGATACGCTTGGAGAGAGAGCAGTCACTTTATGTAGGGAGTTGACCAAAAAATTTGAAACAGTTATGCCTACTACCTTATCCGATGCCATATCTTTTTATGAGGAGAATGAGCCAAAAGGGGAATATGTTTTGGTTTTGGAAGGCAAGAGCCTGGAGACAAGAAAAGAAGAAAAACAGAAGGAATGGCAGCAGTTATCCATTGAAGAGCACATGGATTTTTATGAAAGCCGGGGCATAGACCATAAAGAGGCAATGAAGAAGGTAGCCAAAGACAGAGGTATTTCCAAGAGAGATGTTTATCAATATCTCTTAGAAAACAGTTGACAAAGTACAAGGCAGATAATATACTCATAGCGTAATGAGGGAAAATACATAGCAAAACAGTCCCGAAGTTTCAAAGCAAAGGAGTTACAATTATGTTAGAAAAAATCACAGAGATTATTGTAGAACAGCTTAATATCACAGGCGTAGAAATTACAGAAGAAACATCATTGAAAGATGATTTAGGCGCAGACTCACTTGATTTATTAGAGTTGGTTATGGCTTTTGAATCTGAGTATGGTGTAGAGATTCCTCCCGAGGATTTGGAAGGTGTGAATACTGTAGGCGATATCATGGAATATATTTCTAAGAAAGAAGCTTAAGGAAAAAAAGAAACTCCATCGGCTGGTGTGCCGGTGGAGTTTTTTAATTTAAAAAATTCAGGTTAAGTAAAATGGTATATACGCTTCTATCTGCAGCAGTTTAGGTAAAATATTTTTTGGTGGTTTCGCCGGTAAAGCTTTTACGGAAATGCTGGTCGCGGAATACCTTGGGTGTATATCCGGTTTCTTTTTTGAAAATACTTGTAAAATGACTCTGGGAAGAGAAACACAGATAAGAAGATATCTCTTCATAAGAATAATCAGAGTATTTTAACATATTCTGGGCTGCTTCAATCCTTCTGGAACGGATATAAGAACTGACAGAGGTTCCGGTTTCTTTTTTAAACAATTTAGAAAGATAGGTTTCACTCAGCCCTATATTTTCTGCAACAATTTTGACGGTAAGCGGATGATGCAGATTGTCATAGATATAATCAATGGCCTTTACAATATTTTTGGAATAAATATTTACTTTTTTCATCTGCTTCATTCGTTTGCAGTAATCGATGGCCATGGATGATTGTAGTTTCTTGATATCTTCCGTGGTGGTGCAGTGGTCTGCTTTCTGGATATAGTAGTCGCTTAGAGAATATGCCATTTCATGGTCCATACCACCTTCAATACAGAAACGCGCCACCATGGCAGTTGAAATAATAAAATGATACAATAGATTTCTGACAATGTTGTCAGAAAGAACGCCTTTTCCTTGCAGGGTATCCTGTTCAAACTTCGTCATTTCGATTTCGACTGTTTCAATATCTCCATTTTTTACCGCATCATAAAATGACATTTCATTCTCAAAAGAGCGGTATTTAACACCTGCATCCCTGGAAAGATACAGCTTATGATTAATTTTATTTGAATTCTGCTGACTCATAAAAGTCCCCCTATTTTGCAGTTCTGCTTTTATTATAGCAGAGCTTTAGTGAAAAACAAGCAAGGGATAACAAATTTTGTTAGAAAAAAAGAAAAGCAATACATTGATTTTAGCACTAAAATTAGGTATGATAGAATTTGTATTTGAAAAATAATATTGGAAACGAAATAAGCGATAGCGGTGGCGGTTTGCTTAAGAAACGGAGCTTGGTAATGAAAAAAAACGGTTTTGACAATGACAAATATTTGAAGATGCAGTCTGAACGTATCAAAGAGCGTATTGCGGCTTTTGGCGGTAAATTGTACCTGGAATTCGGGGGGAAACTTTTTGATGATTTTCATGCATCAAGAGTATTGCCGGGATTTAAGCCTGACAGTAAAATCGATATGTTGGTGCAATTGAAGGACCAGGCAGAAATTGTAATTGTAATCAGTGCCGGAGATATAGAGAAAAACAAAGTCCGTTCCGATTTGGGCATCACATATGACATGGACGTGTTGCGTCTGATTGATGCATTCCATGGGTATGATATCTACGTGGGAAGTGTTGTAATCACACAATTTGCAGGACAATCCAGTGTGGTGGCTTATCAGAAAAAATTGGAAGCGTTAGGGCTTAAAGTATATCGTCATTATCATATTGAGGGTTATCCCTCCAATATTCCCCACATTGTCAGTGAAGAAGGCTACGGCAGGAACGAATATATTGAGACAAGCCGTTCACTGGTGGTGCTTACCGCACCGGGACCAGGAAGTGGCAAAATGGCCACCTGTTTATCCCAGATTTATCATGAGTACAAAAGGGGGATTAAAGCCGGATATGCTAAGTACGAAACTTTCCCGGTGTGGAATCTTCCGTTGAAGCATCCTGTTAATCTGGCATATGAGGCAGCTACCGCAGACTTAAATGATGTGAACATGATTGATCCCTTCCATTTGGAAGCTTATGGGGAAACTACCATTAATTATAACCGTGATGTGGAGATTTTCCCGGTATTAAATGCCATGTTTGAAGAAATTATGGGAGAATCACCTTACAAGTCTCCTACCGACATGGGTGTCAATATGGCAGGCTATGGCATTATAGATGATGATGTTGTCAGACAGGCAGCCAAAGAAGAAATTATCCGCAGATATTATAATGCTCTATGTGATAAGCGTCAGGGAAATGCGGATGATGAACAGGTAATGAAGATTGAGCTTTTGATGAAGCAGGCGGGAATTACCGTGGAAGACAGACCTGTAATCGGTGCTGCCAACAAGAGGGCAGAAGAAACCGGTTCTCCTGCCGCTGCCATGGAATTGCCTGACGGAACAATTATTACCGGTAAAACCAGTGAACTTTTAGGTGCGTCTTCTGCCCTTCTTTTAAATGCATTAAAGGTATTAGCGGGTTTGGAGGATGAGGTACATTTAATTGCACCTACCGTTATTGAGCCCATTCAGGAATTAAAAATCAAGCACTTGGGCAACAATAATCCCCGTCTCCATACTGATGAAGTTTTGCTGGCATTATCCATTTGTGCGGCAGATGATGAGAAAGCCAGACGGGCAATGGAGCAGTTACCCAATATAAAAGGAGCAGAAGTGCATTCCAGTGTGATTTTATCCAGAGTGGATAAAACCATGTTCCGTAAACTTGGTATTAATTTAACCTGTGAACCTGTGTATCAGACGAAAAAGCTTTATCACAAATAAGTGTGGAAATTGTGATAAAAAAGTGATGAAAATATGATAAAACTGTGATAAAATATTCCCGTAAATATAGTTTTATTTATTGAGGAGGAAAAAAATATGCAGTTTGAAATCAAAGGAGCTCCGTTTCCTGTAGCAGTATGTAATCTTGCAGCCGGTGAAGCAGTTAAGTGTCAGAAAGGTGCTATGTGTTGGATGTCGCCCAATATGCAGATGGAAACATCCAGTGGTGGTATCGGTAAAATGTTTACCAAGGCATTTACAGGAGAAGCACTTCACGAAAATAAGTATACCGCACAGGGCGGTCCCGGAATGATTGCATTCGGTTCAGGTGTTCCCGGAAACATTCTTGCGATTGATTTGACAGGCGGAAGAACCATTATTGCACAGAAGAGATCATTTCTTGCATCTGAAATGGGAGTAAACGTGGAAGTACAGTCTCAGATGAATAAGAGCGGTCTTTTAGGCGGCGAAGGCATGTTTATGCAGAAGTTTTCAGGACAGGGTTATGTGTTTATTGAGGTAGACGGAAGTACAGTAGAATATGAATTACAGCCCGGACAGTCTATGATCGTTGACAGCGGCAGCCTTGCAGCTATGGAAGCAACTGTTAGGATGGATGTACAGAGAGTACAGGGATTAAAGAATATGGTAGCCGGCGGAGAAGGTTTTTACAATACCGTTCTTACAGGTCCCGGACGTATCTGGTTACAGACCATGCCTGTTTCATCTCTTGCAGGTGCATTAAGCCCTTATATCGCTTCAGGCAGATAAGTAGCAACTACATAGCAGAGCATTTTCTTTTCAGAAAAAGACAAGTATGCATCAAATGTCATTGGGCTTATGCCCAATGGCATTTTTTAGTAATGGAGGTAGCAGACAATGGAGAAAAAGACAAGAAGCAGTATTTACAAAACAATTCCTGCAATGGCGATTGCCCCGATACTGATATTCGGATTGCTGGTATTATGCATTTGTTCCATGCGTTTTAATTCCGTCATGCATGAAAAGGTTGAAGATGAATTGCAGAACATCGCCGGAATGGTGGCTGTTACCTATGATGCTGTTTATCCCGGAGAATACACTTATGTGGAATATGAGAATATTGCGGCATTTTTTAAGGGAGAAACGGAAATTACCGGTAATTTTAAGGTGATTGATGAAATCAAAGAAGTAACCGGTGCGGAAATTACCCTCTTTTATAAAGACACCCGAATGGTTACCACAATTATGGATGCAGAAGGGAACCGTTTGCTTGGCAGCGGAGCCAATACCGTAATCTGCAGGGATGTACTGGATAAAAAAGAAGCTAAGTTTTATGCCGGCGTGGATATCGGTTCGGGAACTTATTATGCATACTATATGCCTATTTTGAATGAGCAGGGTGCCTGTGTGGGAATGATTGCCGTGGCAAAGTCTGCAGAAGAAGTAAGAGCATTAGTGTTTAAAGCAATTTTCCCCATTGTGTTCGTTGTACTTTTGGCTATGATTGCGGCAGGTTTGATTTCTTATCGCTATTCAAGAAAACTTGCAGTGGCCATCGGTAATCTTCAAAAAGCTTTGGCAAATGTGGCAAAAGGAGAATTGTCCAAAGATCCTCATTATAGTGTCATGGAAAGAAATGACGAAATTTCAGATATGGGCCGTTCAGTAATCGCCATGCAGAAGTCTTTGCATGTTTTGATTGAACGGGATGCGTTAACGGAACTTTACAACAGAAGATGTGCAAACCAGAGATTGAAAAAGATTCTTCAAAAAGCAGAAACTACCGGAACAAAATACTGTATAGCCATCGGAGATATCGACTTCTTTAAAAAAGTAAATGATACTTACGGTCATGAAGTGGGAGATAAGGTGTTGATAGAAGTATCAAAAACACTAAAATCATCCATGGGTGGTAAAAGTTTTGTTGCCCGTTGGGGTGGTGAAGAGTTTCTGATTGCTTATGACGAAACGGAATATGAAGAAGGCATGGCAAAATTGGAGAGCCTGCAAAGGGATATCCGGGCATTGCGGATTCCGGATGACCGTTTTGAGGAACCCATTGCGGTTACTATGACATTCGGTCTTGCTAAAGGTATGGCCGGAGATGATATGGATACCCTTTTAAGAATCGCAGATGAAAGATTGTATAGGGGTAAAACCGGTGGAAGAAACAGAGTGGTTGGAGAAGAATAATGAATAATGAAAGAGTAGCAAGCGGGTTGACGGAAGTGATATATGAGGACAATGCTTATGTAACAGAATGTGTTGCCACGGTTTTAGCGTGTCGTCAAACCGTAAAGGTAAGCGGAGATAAGGAAGAGGTTTTTTATGGCATAATTCTGGATAAAACCGTATTTTTTCCGGAAGGCGGCGGCCAGCCTGCGGACATAGGCGTTATTGATGAAGAAACGGTTGTGGATGTCCAAAAAGAAGACGGAGTAATCTATCATTACGTGAAAAATCCGTTTGCCGTGGGAGAAAAAGTCAACGTACAGATTGATTTTGCGGTCAGGTACCGCAGGATGCAGAATCATTCCGGAGAGCACTTATTCTGCGGATTGCTGCATAAACTGTACGGATATGAAAATGTGGGATTTCATATGTCGCAAGATTGTGTAACGGTGGATGTAAACGGCGGACTTGTGGCAGAGGATTTTGAAAAATTGGAAATACTTGCCAATGACGGCATACGGAAAAATGTCCCCATAACGATGGTATATCCGGACTCGCCGGATGAATTGGAATATCGGAGTAAACTGGAGTTAAAAGAAGACATCCGTGTAGTGTTAATAGAGGGCTATGATGCCTGTGCCTGTTGCGCACCGCATGTAAAAAGTACTGCAGAAATCGGCCTGATAAAAGTCATGGATTTCATGAGCCATCGGGGAGGAACCCGCTTTACCTTAAAATGCGGCGGGGATGCTTTTGAAGATTACCAAATTCTTCATGATGAAATCGTACAGATTATGCGTCTTTTCTCGGCAAAAAGAGAAGAATGTCATTTGGCAGCAGGAAGAATCAGCGAGCAGTTGAAGCAACAGCAGGATGTAATAACCGGTCTGAAAAAACAGATTACGGCCTTACATATGGAAAAATTGCGCGCCTCCGTCAAAAATAATGGTGGAAAAAAGGCAGAACTTATTTTTGATGAAGCTTTGGATGATGTACAGATGCGTACCCTGGTGAATGAGGGTGTTCTTATTCTGCCGGGCATTGTGGCAGGTTTTATGGGAAATGACAAGGATGGTTACCGCTACATTATCGGCAAAAATGAGGCTACCGGTGAACCTGATTTAAGGAATCTGGCAAAAGACATGAATTCTGCTTTAAACGGCAGAGGCGGTGGCAGCGTCAAAATGATTCAAGGCAGCGTAAAGGCAAAGCGGGAAGAAATTGAGAAATTCTTTGAAAACGGTTCGGAAGAAACGAAATAGAATCAGCAAAAAAGGACTGTGCAGGCAATCTGTGATTATGTCAAATATGCGGTAAAAGAAAGAAGTTGTTTTGGATGAAAGACAGACAAAAAGGAATATTGTGCATTATCGGCTGTGCATTTTGTTTTGCATTAATGAATTTATTTGTAAATCTGGCCGGGGATTTACCGGTGTTACAAAAAGCGTTCTTCCGTAATGCGGTGGCATTGGTTTTTTCGGGTATTGTTTTATTCCGTAACACCACGAAAGAAGAAAGAAAAGTAACCAAAGATAATTTTTGGTTACTCTTTTTGCGTTCTTTTGCGGGAGGCATCGGTTTTGTCTGCAATTTTTATGCCATTGACCATATGAATATTTCAGATGCATCCATGCTGAATAAACTGGCGCCTTTCTTTGTGATTATTTTTTCGGCAATTTTCCTTAAGGAGAAGGCAAACTGGTTCCAGTGGCTGGCTGTTGTGCTGGCTTTTGTGGGAAGTCTTTTTATTGTAAAGCCGACTTTTGGCATGGAGGTAATTCCGGCAGTGGCAGGACTGATTGGAGGCCTGGGCGCAGGAATTGCATATACCTGCGTGCGTAAGTTGGGGCAAAAGGGAACCAAAAGTACATTTATTGTTTTCTTTTTCTCTGCTTTTACCAGTGTGATTCTGGCTCCGTTTGTTCTTCTGAATTATGAGCCCATGGAATGGTGGCAGTGGATGTTTTTACTTCTTACCGGACTGGCTGCATCCGGCGGGCAGTTTTGTGTTACGGCAGCTTATACTTATGCACCAGCGAAAGAAATTTCGGTTTTCGATTATTCGCAGGTTATTTTTGCTGCAATTCTGGGATTCTTCTTCCTGAACCAGATTCCGGATGTGTACAGTATTATCGGTTATGCCATTATTATTATTGTGGCGGTTGCAATGTACCTGAAACAAAAATAGCAGATAGTGTATGAAATAGGGCTAAAATGTTATGAAATAAAATAAAATGTACGTCTTAACATGGTGCATTTTTTGATAAAATAAGTTATAATAAAAGCGTGTAGGTGTTCAAGGGGATAACACTAACAAAACGGGAGGCCATATGAATTATATTTATCATTATGATTTAGCGGCAATTCTCATATGTATTATCGTTGGCGGATTGTTTTTTTCCAAGAAACATTTTCCCAGCCAGTCTAACAGATTATTCTTAACCATCGGGGCATTGATTGTTACTGCCTCTGTTTTTGATGTTATTTCCGTTTATACCTTGGCTCACATTGATACATTTCCCATTTGGTTAAATTATCTGATTAACGGAATCTTCTTCTTTTCCTTCAATTGTACATATGTGGTCTATTTTATTTACATACTGCTGATTACGGAACGACACAAAGGACGTTATGGCAAAGTTGTTAAAATATTCAACTCCATTATACTGGCATACATTACTTTTGTGATTGTAACAACGCCCTGGTTAAAATTGATTTTCTATTTTGAAGATAATCAGTATATGCATGGTCCTTTACATGTTACCTTGTATGTAATTGCATTTTTGATGCTTGGCGGATGTATTTTTACCATCCTGACTTCCAAACGTAAAATTAATAATATGCATCTTTTTACCACATGTGTGATTGCGGTTGTATCTATTGTTGCAATTATTATCCAGTTTATCTGGAATGAATTGCTTCTGGTAAATTTTGTTGCTTCGCTTTTGTTTTTTATGCTGTTCCATTCTTTGCAGAATCCGGACGAATATCTGGACAAAGAACTGGATGTGTTTAACCTGAAGGCATTTTTGCAGAAGATTATTAATCTTTCCGGTAAAAAGAAAGGTTTCACCGTGCTTGCCTTTGAGATAGAAGGATTTCAGTTCGTAGACCAATTCATGGGTGTGGAAAGCAGTAATGATTTGCTGAATGCCGTGGTTCAGGATTGTGTTGAAGGACTTAAAGGTGATTTATATTATCTGGATGGCACCAGATTTGCCTATATTTTTGATAAAAACAGCAAAGATGTTGCAGAGTATGCAGATTGGCTAAAATGGCGGTTTGTTTCGGCATTCCACGTCAACAGGGTTGCGGTAAATTTAACTGTCCGTATGTGTACCGTGGATTTTCCGGAAGTGGCATCTACCCGTGAAGAGACGTTAAATGCAATCAGCTCGGCACTGGAACTGGCAAAAGAAGAGAATTCTTATGATGTGATTGAGGCAACCAGGGAAGCAATCGAAAAACATCAGAGAAGTGCTATTATCAGCCACATTTTAAAAAGCGCGGTCAGAAATAAGAGTTTCGATGTATATTTCCAGCCCATTTATTCCATTGATGACAGAGCGTTCAGTGCGGCAGAGGCTTTGGTAAGACTCCGCGATCCGGAACTTGGCTTTATACCGCCCGATGAATTTATTCCTATTGCAGAACAAAGCGGTTTGATTCTTGAGGTAGGAGATATTGTATTTCATAAGGTTTGCAAGTTTTTATGCTCTCCGGAAGCTGCGGATTTGGGACTGCATTATGTGGAAGTGAATTTGTCCATGGTGCAGTGTATGCAGGAAGACTTACATAAGCATTTAAAAGAGATTATGGATGAGTATGAGATTCCTTATCACATGATTGACTTTGAAGTAACAGAAACGTTCTCAACATCGGATAACCGTATTTTAATGAATAATATGTCTTGTCTGATTGATTCGGGATGTACATTTGCCGTGGATGATTACGGTACAGGATTTTCCAACGCGGATTACCTGATTGAGTTTCCTTTTGAGCTGGTAAAGCTTGATAAAAGTGTGGTTTGGTCTGCGACGGACAATGATAAAGCAATGAAGGTATTGGAGCATACCGCGGCCATGATTAAAAGCTTGGGACTTAAGATTGTGGCAGAAGGCGTGGAGACTTTTGAGCAGGCACTGATGCTTCGAAGTATAGGATGTGACTTCCTGCAGGGATATTATTTTTCAAAACCGATTCCGCCGGAGCAGTATGTGGAATTTATGCACAATGCCGAAAAATGTATTAAGGAAAAATTGACAGACAGATTGGCAATGTTATCATAAATAATTAAGAATAAAGCATTTCCGTTTTATACGGAAATGTTTTGGGTTAAGATGGGATTTATCTGAAAGGATATGCTACATGAGCAGAAAATTTGATACAAAAGTACAGGTATTAAAGTATAAAGTACTTCGAGAGGTGGCCAAAAGGGCGTGGGAAGATAATCTGGAGAATGCGGCTTTTGAGATTCCCAAAGTAATTGCGCCGGGGCGTGAGCCCACGATGCGTTGTTGCGTATACAAAGAAAGAGCAGTTCTGGGTGAAAGTGTAAAAATTGCAATGAATACCACTATGGACGATAAAGGTTATAAAAGAGTGGTTCAGGTCATTGATATTGCCTGTGATGAATGTCCCGTAGGCGGATATCAGGTTACCAATGCCTGCCGCGGATGTATCGCTCACAGATGTGGGGATGTATGTCCCAGGGATGCCATATCTTATGATGAAAACCAGAATGCACATATTGATAAAAGCAAATGTATTGAGTGTGGTAAATGTGCCCAGGTATGCCCATACAGTGCTATTACCCACAATGTCCGTCCCTGCCAGAATGCATGTAAAGTAAAAGCAATCAGTATGGATGAAAATCAGGCAGCGTTTATCAATGAGGAGAAATGTATTTCCTGTGGTGCCTGCGTATACCAATGTCCATTCGGCGCCATTACGGATACATCTTTTATTCTGGATGCGATTGATTTGATTAAGAACAGCAATAATAACCGTAATTACAAAGTGTATGCTTTGGTTGCGCCCTCTGTTGCCAGCCAGTTTAAGTATGCAAAACTTGGTCAGGTAGTAACGGGATTGCGTGAAATGGGATTTCATAATGTGGTTGAAGTTGCTCTTGGTGCAGATATGGTTGCGGATTCCGAAGCAAGAGAGTTGGTGGAGAAAGGCTTTCTCACAAGCTCCTGTTGCCCCGCATTTGTAAAATATATTAAAACGCAGTTTCCGGACATGGAAAAACATATTTCCCATAATGATTCTCCAATGACGACGTTAAGTAAGGCATTGAAAGAAAAATCGCCGGATTGTAAAATTGTGTTTATCGGACCGTGTACAGCAAAGAAAGCGGAGTTCCAACAGGAAAACGTAAGGCCTTATGTGGATTGTGTACTTACTTTTGAAGAATTGCAGGCATTGTTTGACAGTAAGGATATCGATATAACAACTTTAGAAGAAGGTCATATGTATTTTGCATCTTATTTCGGACGAATTTTTGCAAGAAGCGGAGGTTTGACGGAAGCAGTACAAGAGGCCATTAAGGAGCAGGGCGTTACCGATTTTGAACTGCGCCCCGTGGTTTGTAACGGTATTGCAGAATGCAAAATGACTTTATTAAAGGCCAATAAAGGCATAGATGTAGGCAATTTTATTGAAGGAATGGCTTGTATAGGCGGTTGTGTCAATGGTGCAGGTTGTCTTACACACAGCGAGAGAAATAAGCTGGAAGTGGACAAGAGTGGTAATGAAGCACTTGAGAAATCAATTGCCAATGTGCTTAAAATTCTACAGTAAAATGCCGTATGGTTTTTATATATGGATATTTATAAAAAACATATAAAGTGACAGAAGAATTTTTTAATGAATTTTTTATTGTTGAATGAAAAAGGAATACGTTATAATATAATTAATTATGTCGGTCGGAGAGGAAGAAACCGACATATAGAGAACAAGAGAATAAAGAAAAAGCGGAGGTTACATATGGCAAAGGTAAAACCTGATTTATCCATCAAAAAAAATGCAGACATCAGCAGAAACAAAACAGCACTGATTTGCATGACGATTACAATGGTTATGTTGGCAGTAGCATATTTCCTTGAGGTATTGAAGGATGCCAGAACGATAGGGGATTATGCTATTCTTGCATCAACTTGTCTTATTCCCCCCATCATTGCGTGGGTAGTATTTGCATTAAAGAAAGATTCATTGTGGGTTCGCTATATTTTAGGCGGCGGATTCCTGATTTTTTATTCATACCTGATGTTTAATACAACGTCAGAATTGGCGTTCTGTTATATTGCGGTGGCATTTATTGTATTAATTGTTTACGTAGATATGAAATTGTGTATTCTCCTTAGTGCATATGCGTTTATATTGAATGTGGCAGTTATTGTCAAGAAGGCTATGATAACCGGTTTGTCGGCAGAACAGATTGCTAATACGGAAATTGTCATTGCGTTTATTATTTTCGTAAGTATATTCGGTATTGTATCTATCAGCAAAGTTGCAAAAATTGGTAAAATTACGGCAGATAAGGCTGATATGCAGCGTGAACAGTCGGAGAAACTTCTTCAGACAACATTGGAAGTGGCTAACTCCATTAATGATAATATTCAGGTGGCAGCAGTGGAAACAGAAACCCTTGGCAAAGCCATTGAAGCAACCAAATATGCAATGGAAGATTTGTCCGGAGGAGCGGGAGATACCGCAGCAGCAATTGCTGAGCAGCAGTGCAGTACGGAAGAAATTGACGGTTATATTAAGGGTGTAGGCGTATCCACTGATGAAATTGTTGTGGAAATCAGCAATACGGAAGAAAGCATCAATGTTGCTGACGGTGTGATGAATGAGCTTCTGGAACAGGTAAAAGTATCCGAGGCGACCGGTGCGCTGGTAGCAAAGGAAATGGAAGAATTAAAAGAATATGCAACGAAGATGGAAACCATTGTTAAGTTGATTAGTAAAGTGGCCCGCCAGACTTCCATGTTAGCCTTGAACGCAAGTATTGAAGCAGCAAGAGCCGGAGAAACCGGTAAGGGATTTGCGGTTGTTGCCGGAGAAATTTCTGAGTTGGCTTCCCAGACTAACCATGCAACGGATGATATCAATAACTTAATCGGTAATGTAGGAAAATCTTTGGACGAAGTAGTAGCGGCCGTAGAGGAATTACTGGCAAGTAATCAGAACCAGAATGAATTTGTAGGTCAGACTGCGGAACATTTCCGTGAGATTGAGAACAGTGCCCGCAGGATTTCTGCACAGGCTGCACAGTTGAAGGAGGCAGTAGAATCTGCATCAG
This sequence comes from uncultured Lachnospiraceae bacterium, assembly GCA_964651555.1. Taxonomy (GTDB): domain Bacteria; phylum Bacillota; class Clostridia; order Lachnospirales; family Lachnospiraceae; genus UBA3766. The sequence goes on from CAZYVY010000012.1 coordinate 25,299, forward strand.
CGGCAAACTCTACGGTTGTGGAAAGCATTCAGAATGTGTCTGCGGTAACCGAAGAAGTGAGTGCAAGTGCAATTGCTACTTTGGAAAGTTGTGATCAGAATCAGGAAAGTATTCAGAAGCTTGCCGAAATTATGGATAGCTTGCGCACAGAGGCTGCAAGATTACAACAGGAAGAAGTTTAGTCGGAACGGATTGTTTCAACAGTTGCTACAATATTTTATTTTGTGTATAATAATAAAGTATGCATTTTTATCATAGATAAAATTGCATACTTTATCTTTTATATGAATGGAGAAGACGATGAAAAGAGAGCGTTTGGGAAGCCGTCTGGGCTTTATTCTGTTGAGTGCCGGATGTGCTATCGGCATTGGTAACGTTTGGAAATTTCCTTATATGGTAGGTCAGAACGGTGGCGGTGTCTTTGTCTTGATTTACTTATTTTTCCTGATTATTATGGGTGTTCCGGCGTTAACCGTTGAATTTTCTTTAGGAAGGGCAAGCCAGAAGAGCCCCGTAAAGATATATAAAGAGTTGACCCCTGATAAAAAGGTTTGGAATTTCCATGGTTATCTGGCTATGGCAGGAAACTATATCCTGATGATGTTTTATACCTGTGTAACCGGTTGGATGCTGCAGTATTTTGTAAAAACAGCGGCAGGCGAGTTTGAAGGTGCAGATGCTGCAGGCGTATCTGCAATTTTTGACGGAATGCTTGAAAAACCTGTAGAAATGATTATATATACGTTCTTAGTCATTGTTGTATGCTTTGCAATTAACTCGATTGGTGTGCAGAAAGGCCTTGAGCGTGTGACCAAGTACATGATGATTGCCCTTCTTGTTATTATGGTCGTTTTGGCAATTAACAGTATTTTCTTAGAGGGCGGCGAAGAAGGGTTGAAATTTTACCTTGTACCTGATATGGAAAGAATGAAGACGGCAGGCATCGGTCAGGTAATTGTATCTGCCATGACTCAGGCATTTTTTACCTTAAGTCTTGGTATTGGTTCCATGGCAATTTTCGGAAGTTATTTGGATAAAGAGCGCAGTCTGATGGGAGAAGCGGTAAATGTAGCAGTGTTGGATACGTTTGTAGCATTTGTGTCAGGTCTGATTATATTTCCTGCATGTATGGCGTACGGTGTGGATGTAAATTCCGGACCATCTTTAATTTTTGAAACTTTGCCCAATATCTTTAATCATTTACCTATGGGTCGTTTGTGGGGCAGTCTTTTCTTCGTCTTTATGAGTTTTGCGGCATTATCTACCGTACTTGCCGTATTTGAAAACATCATTTCCTGTACCATGGACGTAACCGGCTGGAGCCGTAAAAAGACTTGTATTATCAATGCAATCGCCATGATGGTATTGGTACTTCCCTGTATCTTCGGCTACAGTATCTGGTCGGGATTCCATCCTTTGGGTGGAACTTCCACAATATTGAATTTGGAAGATTTTCTGGTAAGTAATATCCTGCTTCCGGTGGGCACATTAATTTATGTTGTTTATTCCACCGTTCGTTATGGCTGGGGTTGGGATAAGTTTATGGCGGAAGCCAATGCCGGTAAGGGTCTTAAGGTTAAGAAGTGGATGCGCCCCTACATGACCTATGTACTTCCGGTTATGATTTTGATTTTATTTGTATATTCCATGATTGATGTCTTTATGTAAAATATAGCAGATGGAAAAATAACATTTTTTATTAAAATTTGTACTTGAAAGCAATTTCTCTGCCTTAAAAGGAGTAGTATGAAAGCAATTTTATTTGATATGGACAGAACATTGTTGCCCATGGATGAAGAACTTTTTATAAAAACATATTTTGGAGGTCTGGCCCGTAAATTATGCCCTTTGGGGATTGAGAAAGACCCCTTGATTGCCGCAATTTGGAAAGCCACGGGAGCCATGATTAAAAACGATGGAAGCCATACAAATGATGAAGTGTTCTGGAAGGTATTTGCCGAAGAAACCGGCAGAGAGGTAACCTCATATATTGAAGCATCGGATGCCTTTTATCAGAAGGAATTCTATGAGGTAAAAGCTGTGACGTCAGAGAATCCTCTGGCAACGGAAGCGGTAAAAGCAGCAAGGGAAGCTGCTGATAAAGTTGTACTTGCTTCGCAGCCGATTTTTCCCATGGCGGCTCAGCTTGCAAGAGCATCCTTTGTAGGTTTAAAAGAAGAGGATTTCGATTTGGTTACCGCATACGAAACCGAAAGCTATGCAAAGCCTAATCCGAAATATTACGGGGCAATTTGTGAGCGTCTGGGCGTAGAACCCAAGGACTGTTTGATGATAGGTAACGATGAGAAGGAAGACATGTTTGCCGCAAAGGCAGCCGGCTTAAATTGTTATCTGGTAACGGATTATATTAATGCCCGCGAAGATTATCCATGGGATGGTCCTAAGGGAACTTTTGCGGATATGATTGAGATGTTGAAAGAATTATCGTGACGGACATCGGTAAATGAACATAGAATAACGGAAGGAGGCAGCTTATGAAGATTTATATGCCTGATGCGGTAAAAGAGATTATTGCCACTTTACAACAGCATAATTATGAAGCATATGCCGTAGGCGGCTGCGTGCGAGATTCGATTCTTGGCAGAGTGCCGAATGATTGGGACATTACTACCTCCGCTGCTCCTGAAGAAGTAAAAACCTTATTCCGTCGCACCATTGATACAGGCATTGAACACGGTACCGTAACCGTTATGATGGACAAGGTAGGTTACGAGGTTACCACTTACCGTATTGATGGCAAGTATGAAGACGGCAGACATCCCAAGGAGGTTACTTTTACAAGGAATTTAAAAGAAGATCTGCTTCGCCGGGATTTTACCATCAATGCCATGGCGTATAATGATACGGAGGGTTTGGTAGATATCTTTGGCGGACTGGATGATATTGAGCGTAAAGTTATCCGGTGTGTGGGCGACCCGAGGGCACGTTTTACGGAGGATGCATTGCGTCTTATGCGTGCCATCCGTTTTGCGGCACAGTTAGGCTATACTATAGAGGATGAAACCCGGGCGGCAATGAAAGAAATTGCCGGAAACTTAACCAGGATAAGTGCGGAGCGCATTCAGGTGGAGCTGGTAAAAACTTTGGTTTCCCCCAATCCTTTTCTGTTAAAAGATGCTTATGAATTGGGACTTACAAAATATTTTATGCCGGAGTTTGACCTGGCCATGGAGACACCCCAGAATAACCGTCACCATAAGTATACGGTAGGTGTGCATTCACTGGTAGCTACCGGACAGATAAGAGAAGATAAGGTGCTGCGTCTTACCATGCTGATGCATGATCTGGGAAAACCGCATTGCATTACCACGGACGAAGAAGGAATTGACCATTATTATGGTCATCCGGCCAAGTCTGAGGAAATTGCAAGAGAAATTCTGCATCGGCTGAAGTTTGATAATGATACTATCCGTAAGGTATGTGTGTTAATCCGCCATCATGATGAAAGAATTGTGCCGGGGATTAAATATATGCGTCGTGCAGTTGCACGCATCGGAGAGGATGCCTTTCCTGCTTTGTTTGAGGTGCAGGCTGCAGATATTTTTGCCCAAAGTGATTATAAAAAAGAAAGTAAGCTTGATGCATTGGAGGCAAACCGCAAGGACTACGGAGAAATGCTTGCATTAGAACAATGCGTATCCAAGGCAACTCTGGCAGTAACAGGTAAGGATTTAATTGACTGCGGTATGCTGCCCGGCAAAGAAATCGGTAAGGTTTTGGATGCCATGCTGGCAGATGTGATTGAGGAACCTGCCCATAACCATAAAGAATATCTTTTGAAGAAATTCCTGCCTTCTTCTTAACATACTTTTTCTTGGAAATTCATACAATAACATAGCGGAAGACACCGGAATGTTATATAGCTGTTTTACAACGGCAGTAAACGTGCACTTCCGCATATGAGAAGTATGAAATCCGGGAGGAAAGAAAGATGAATGACAGGGCCGTCAGCATATTGGAGCAGTATGATTTTACCGTAATAAAAACCTACAAAGCCAGAGGAGCTTTTGTATGCGAAACCAATCAGGGATTAAAAATCCTAAAGGAATATCAGGCTCCTGTATCAAAGCTTAAGGTGATGGATACCTTATTAAAAGTCATACCCCGGGATGGGAAAATCCATGTGGATATTCCGGTAGAGGACAAAGAAGGTAAGTTTATCAATTATGACAGGGACGGCATCGGATATGTTGTAAAAGATTATTTTCAGGGACGAGAGTGTGCGCCCAGGGATTTGGGTGACTTAAAACTTGCAATGAGTGCACTTGCCTTATTGCACCAAAAGTTGTTTTATCCGGAGGAAACCATGCCGGAGGAACTACATAGATATGATTTGGAAGAAGATGTGGCGAGACAAAACCGGGGACTGAAAAAGATTCGCAGTTTTATCCGTTCAAGAGGGCGCAAGACCGAGTTTGAACTGAAACTTCTGGATACATACGGAATGTTTTTGGAAAAGGCAATGGGTGTGGAAGAGCGTCTTTCACAAGAGGACTTTGGGGAATTTTATCAGGATGTTGTCCGGCAACGCCGTTTTGCCCATGGTGACTTCCAATACCATAATATATTGTTTGAAAAAGAGGCTACGGCAGTTATTAACTTTGAGAAATGCCAGTGGGACAGCAGGGTAAGGGATATTGCTTTGTTTCTTCGCAAAACCTTGGAAAAGGCCGATTGGGATTGCAGTCTGGGAAGTATTTTGTTGAAGGAGTATGAAGCGGTCAGTCCTTTGTCGGATGCAGAACGGCGACAGTTGTTTTATCGCCTGGCATACCCTGAAAAGTTCCGCAAGATTGCCAATTTTTATTATAATTCTAATAAAGCATTTTTATCGGCGCAGTATATGGGAAAGCTCCAGAATGTACAGCGTCTGGAGGAGTCCAAGGAAATATTTTTGCGTAAAGTATTCGATGATGAGATATAAGAGCCGTACAATGGAGGAATGCAATGAAAAGATACATGATTCTGATAGGGATGATTCTTCTGTGTTTCAGCCTTCTTGCCTGTGAAGACCCTAAAGAGGTGATAAGCAGTGAAGTGCAGGAACCGGTACAAGAGAAGGATTATTTTTATGAAGATACTGCCATCCTTGTAAAAATGGATACAACAGAGAAGTCCATAACGTTTCAGAATGTGGAAACCGGGCTGCGCTATACCTTGAGCTATGACGGAGTTACCTATTTTTATAACAGATATGGTACGGTAATTTCTGCCGGGCAGGTTCAATGTGGTCTGATTGCGGATATTACCTTTGATAAGGATAGTAAAAAGTTATTGACCATGCGGATTTCTCCGGATTATTTCTCTTACGGAGACATCACTTTTGAAGAATTTATTAAAAATGATGCCCGTCTGGAAATTTTGGGAGAGGAATATAAACTGGATGATTTCATGGTAATTACCGACGGTAGCAACGATTTGGAGAAACTTGAGCTTGCTAAAGGCGATGTGCTTACGGTATGCGGAAGGGATCACGTCATTTATGCCATTTATCTGGAAAGCGGTCATGGATATCTTCGCCTGGAAAATGATTCTTATTTTGTAGGCGGATGGATTGAAGTGGGTAATAAAACCATTTGCAAGATATCAGAGGATATGCTGCTTACGATACCGGAAGGCTCTTATCAGGTGTTGGTAAGCAACGACGGTATCAGCGGAAATAAGAGTGTAACCATCGGACGTAATCAGGAAGTCACCCTGGATTTAGGCGACATTGACGTAGAGAAGAAGTACGGAAACGTGTTGTTTGTTCTGGAGCCTTCCGATGCCCAGTTGTATATTGACGGTGAAAAAGTCGATACCGGCGGGCCTGTATCCATGGAATACGGTATTCATCAGTTGATTTGCAGGGCTGATGGTTACGATACCATGGCAAGCTATATTAAGGTAGGAGAGCCTTCTGCTTCCATCAGTCTTACCCTGACCCAAACCGAAGGGGAAGAGGATGATGAAGAGGAAGAATCTTCCGAAAGCAGTGAAAGCAACACGGAAACATCCTCGGAGAGTAGCGAAAGCAGCACGGAGACGTCCTCTGAGAGTAGTGAAAGCAACACGGAGACATCCTCTGAGAGTAGTGAAAGCAGCAGTGAGGAAACCGCATCGGACAGTACAACGCCTTCGGATTCTACTACGGCATCCACCAGTGCCAAAGTGTATATAGACGGTCCGGAAGGAGCAGAAATATATGTGGACGGCAATTATGTAGGTATTGCCCCCATATCTTTTACCAAGCCTGAAAGTACGGGAATTGTGGTGACTTTGCGTAAGACCGGATATCAGACAAGAAGCTATACCATTCAGTTAGAAGAAGATGACAGTGATGTGCATTACTCATTCTCGGAACTGACAGAGATCGGACAATAGAGAAGTGTAAGGCGGAAGAAGCAGCCGCGGTTACAAGGAATAAACGGAGAAAAAATGATGAGCGATACAGCAAAAAAATATACCTATGAAGAATTTCTTGAAATCATCAAAGCCCTCCGGGCACCTGACGGATGCCCTTGGGATAGGGAGCAAACCCATGAGAGTCTCCGCCCCTGCATGCTGGAAGAGGCATATGAATTTTTATCTTCCGTAAGAATATGGGAAGAAACCGGCAGTGCGGATAACATGTGTGAAGAACTGGGTGACTTACTTCTACAGATTGTCATGCATAGTGAAATTGCGGGCGAAGAAGGACTTTTTACCATGGAAGACGTGGTGGATGAAATCAGCCGTAAAATGGTTCGCAGACACCCTCATGTATTCGGCGCCACAGAAGTGGAAGGTGTATCCGATGTACTGAATAACTGGGAAGATATTAAGAAGAAAGAGAAGGAAGGAAAGACCTGGATTGAAACGCCACTGCGGGAAATTCCCAAGGAACAGCCTGCTTTAACCAGAGCATCCAAGGTCTTAAAAAAGGTCCACAAAATCTACGAACCCATCCTTGATTATGAAGCTTCTTTGGAAAAGCTCAGTGCAGGCATAGAAGTCCTAAAAGAAAAGGGCAAGGACATTCCTGCCGATGACCTTGAAAAAGAAATGGGTACGATACTTATGGAGCTCTCCGCAATTGCGGCTGAGAAGAAAATATATTCCGAACAGTTGTTGATAGATTGTGTGGAAGAAACCATAAAGAAGTATGAAAAATAGAAAAATAAGCGGTTAAAAGATTGAACCGGCCTCTGTAAACAGGAGGTCGGTTTTTTGTCTGTTTCAGCCTATGATTCAAAACAAAAACTACACTTACGTAAAATTCCACTACACTTACCTAAATCTTATTGAAAAATATTTACAATTGTATTACAGAAATAATGTAAAACTGTGTAAAAGCAGGGAAAAAGGAGGAAAAAATATGAAAAGAAAGATGCAAAAGAAGAAATTACAAATACATCATCAGAGACGATTCATAACTGGATGATTGCCTTTGCATGTGATGATGAAATCAGTGATATTTATAATGGAAAAGTTGAAGAAAGAAAAGGTTGCATATATTACATTAAAAATGTAGAATATAATCAGGATATAAATGTAGGTGAAACCATAACCTTTGATTTTCAGGTATCTTATATGGACAGCGCAGACTTGGCGGAAGGCTTTGTAGTGCATGAGGTGGAAAGCTTCGTACCGGTTTCGTCTTATCAGGTTGAAACAGTAATTGTAAATGAGTGGGAAGGCGGATATACCGGCGAGCTTAGAATTACAAATCTTAGTGACGTGAAACTGGAAGACTGGTGTCTGTCCTTCACAAGTGCGGACGAAATCGTTGATTTGTGGAATGCGGATATTGTATCTGCCGAGGATGGTGTATATACTATCCGAAATACGGATAGTCGTCAGAATATTGACACCGGAGACAGTTTCACAGTAGGATTCCGAGCAAATGGAAATATTCATGAACTGGATGTGGTTCATATGTGTGTTGTAAATTCCGAAATGGATATGGAAGATACAACGGAAGAACCCTCAGAGGATGTGAGTGAGGAACCTTCGGAAGACCCCTCCGAAGATAATAACGAAGAACCCTCAGAAGAACCTTCTGAAGATAATAGCGAAGAACCCTCAGAAGAACCAAGCGAGGATACATCGGAAGACATCGACCCGGAAGAGAGCAATATCATAGTTAATACAGACAACTTACGGGCAGGCGACTTAGAAGATACTTACTACGTAGACGGTGAAATCTATGAATTGACCGGAACATTAACCGGAGTCGAGCAGGTAGAGAAGGTAAGCTATATCTTACAAGACGTAAACGACACCACCCTGTTGGAAGGAACCATATTCGACCGCGCAAACGGTGTAACCCCGGATGCTATATGGACAATTCCGGAGTTCGGATTGGCAATCGGCGTTAACATACTTACCTTCACATTAGAGTTGGACAATGACGTTGTAAAAGAACAAAGCATACGTCTCATTGATGTGACCGGTGCCAATATGGATCGCGTAAACATTGATTTAAGTGATAGTGATGAGGACGGATTAAATAACTATTTTGAATCTGTATTAAAAACAGATTTAGAACTAGTTGATACAGACGGTGACGGTATCAGCGACTTTGATGAATTCCTATATGTAGGAACTGACCCGTTGTTAAGCGATACAGACGGAAACGGTGTATCCGACGGAGAAGAAGACTATGATTCCGATGGGCTGAACGCTATAGAAGAATGTACCTATCAGACAAACGTTTTCATGGCAGACACAGATGATGATGGTATCAATGATAAAGACGAAATCAGAGTTATTTTTACAGACCCCTTAGTGGCAGATTCGGATGAGGATGGTCTGAAGGACGGAACTGAAAATAAACTTTCTTTAAATCCTCTTGTAAAGGATACGGACAGTGACGGTATCTTAGACGGCGAAGAAGTGTATACCCAGACTACTGAAACGGTTATTGGAGATGAGGAAAGTGTGATTGAGAGTGTTAGTGTAACCGTACCCTGTGCCGGAGAGATTGACGAGCAGTTCTTCATTGCCGATGCTTCCGGTTGGGACGAAATTGCAGCAAATGTTGTGGGTATTGTGGGTGTCCCGGTAGAGATTGCAACAGACATTGAATTTGAAGAAGCTACCCTGACCTTCCAATATGACCCGGCACTTCTGAATGGTGCGTCAGAAGAGAACTTAGGCATCCTCTGGTATGATAAAGAGAATCTTGAGTTTGTCGAAATGGAGAATGTAACTGTAGATAAAACACAGCATACGGTATCTTGTGTAACCACTCATTTCTCAGAATATCTGGTAGTGGATCTGGAAACATGGCAGAATGCATGGCTGTCGCAGACAGATTATTCACAGTACAGACAGCCTTTGGATGTTGCCATTATGTCGGATTCCACAGCGGCAATTTTTTATAATGCGACAAAAGGCTTTGGAATGATAGATATGTCAGACGGTTATATTGACGGTGAGAATATCATCTATGGTTTTTATAATGCAAAAGGCGGGAATACCAGAACCGGATGGTGTACCAATGCAGAGCAATATGAATACGATTTCAGCAATATACTCTACTATCATTTTTATGCTACCGGTTCTACAGAGAAAGGTGGACGAAATGGCCGATATGGTGACGGATTTGAGGAATTGGTGGAAATTTTCACCAGAGATACATATAGTAACTTAAATTCGGATAATCCCAAAGTGGCGTTGTTTACCTATGACGGTTATCTGACACAGTCAGACGAACAGGATCAGAAGGTGCTGGAAAGCTGTGAGGAATTAAAAGAAATGGGAGTAACCATTTATGCAGTTTCAGAAACCAATGCAACTGCATCCATAATTGAGCAGGCGGCACTTTCCAGCGGAGGTTTACATTTTAATGTAAACAGTCAAGCTGAAGGAAGAGCAGTATGGAATGAGATACATGAACTGGAAAAGGATACGGCACATCTTGACGTAGACAGTGACGGTGATGGTTTACTTGACGGGTATGAAATTTATGGAATGAGAATCCAGAATGGTCAGGTGATTACGACAAACCCTAATGAAGCTGATACGGATGGGGATGATATCAACCAAGACGGAAGCAGAAATGATGGCGCGGAAATGGGTAAGATGGTCAATGTTACCGTGAAAGTGGAAGCTGCCGGAACAAAGAGAGAGTTTACTATTTTTAAGATGATAAGTAATCCGAATGAATCGGATAATTTGTCGGAAGATTTTGTTTATGTGGATAGTTTGGATTATATGCCCGTGTGCGGGGCATTAAATGATGCAATTTATAATAATCAAGTGACGGATGTTATTGCAGGAACACCAGAAAATCCGGTTAATCGAGACGGTGAATTTATTTATGGATTGGCAAATTTACATGACTCATTAGATATGCCCCAAAATGTTAATGATGTATTAGAGCCGTACACAACTTGGCTTATGTCAATTTATGCTGCAGATATAGGTATAAATATACCGATATTGCCATTAGAATTGATGAAACACTATTTTTATAATGATGGAACGACGTATAATTATGATGGAACAGATGTATATTCATCATCAGTAAAATTAACGAGTTTGTATAATTTTTATGACATTAAGGATGAGTGCGTGAATGTATTGAAACCAGGCGAGGTACGGTATATTGCAACATCATCTAGCAACAAATGGCAAGGCGCATATATAGGTGAGTCGGATTTATCTAGTGAGCTAATAAATATAATACGTAACCCTATTGCTTTTTCGTCGGTGAATTCAGCACATGCAGCCATGGTTGCAGAGTGTAGTTATGACGGGAATTTGTATACACTTAAGTTTAAGTATTATATTCTAGATTATTATGATTGGAATTATAGTGAACATCCTAACCTATATAATTTTAATATATATGGGTTATGCAATACGTATCAATCTATTGGTAAGATTACCGGATATGCTACATTTACAAAAGATTCTGAAATTACAATATGTGTCACGTCTATTTAAGATTTAGTTTGATATATTAACGAGAAATGGAGGTATAAAAATGAAAAGCATATTTATTGTACTTAGCATTGTGTGTGTTATTATTGGCTCAATATATATTTTTTCATTTAGCTCAAGTGTAAGACAGGAACGGTTTATAGAGATAATAAAGAAAAAAAAGACGTGGTTAAAAATATTTGTTGTTACAATTTCACCGTTTGTGTTGTATACAATAATAACTTTAATTTTAGTGTTATTGCGTGGGGATTCTTTCCCCGCATATCATATATCTGTGGATGAGAATCAATATATCTATTATGAAGATGCGTATTATGTTTCGATTACAGATGATGAAGAGAAGTGTAATATTGCAAGAGAATATGTGCAAGGAAATTGGATAGAGAAAGGATATGTTCGTTGGGAAAAGATGCAATTTCCATATATACATTATTGGATTCCTGGATATTTTCTAGAAGATCTGACAGTATCGGATAATAATGAGTATCTTTATACGCACGTGTGGGCAGGAAGTACATCTTTTCATGAAATATATCAACGTGTAGAAGAATAATATTTATCCCTCACCGCAGAATAACCTGCGGTGGGGATTTGAAAAATAGTTTGAAAACTATTTGGAGTTTATTATGATTATATTGAATGGAAGAGCGGTAGTAATTATGAGAAAATCTTAAATCGTTCTCTTTTATATAGTAGTGAAAATTATTTGTATAATGATGGTATATTTTTTCCGACCAATCCAAGAAAGGTGATTTATGTAGAAAGGTAAAGATATAAACGACATTAATTATTATTAGAAATGTTTTTGAAGAATTATTGGTAAGTAGTTTTTTAACTATGATTATTTTATTAGTAGCGAGCCGGCCAAAGGATATGGTTTTGCGGATGTTCTTAATGTTGTTACTGAATTATTTGAAGAAAACTGAGGTGTATAAATTTGTTAATTTTGTATTAATAGAAAGCTTATACTAAGGAGAGCGCTATATGAAAATATTAATAATTATCTTAATAATTACAGTTTTACTTATTGTATTATCATACATATTTGCGTTTAGTTCTCATCAGAAGCAAAACAAATTTTTTGATGCAATACAAACTAAAAAAGGATGTTTTAAAATTATTGTGATAATTTTGTCGCCGGTTATTTTATACTCTGCGATTACGTTGGTTTTGATGTTGGTTCGTGGAGATTGCTTTGTTGGGTATTATGTAGGAGGAAGAGATATAGTATATTATCAAGACAATTTATATTATAAAATTACAGATGAGGATAAGAAAGATGAAGCATATGAATATGGAAAAGGATTATGGACATGTGAAAATACATTTGTTTCCGGTGAAGCTGTAAAATTTCCGTATATTGAGTATTGGATACCCGATTTTATATTTGGACATCTGTTTTGTCCGGGAGCAAAAGATGCAAAATATATTGGTATTTCTGAAATGGATGAGCGCGGTAACATATATTATGAACGAGTAGAAGAATAATATCTATCCCCCACTGCAGAGTTATCTGCGGTGGGGACCATTGGTAAGATGACAGGAGTAGCAATTTTTACACAGAGTTCAGATATTACAAATATTGTTATTTCTAATTCATGAAAGTGTGAGGTAAATCATGAGACTTATATTTAATCTTATAATTATTTTAGCAGCGTTGTTGATTATATTTTCTTTTATCTTTGCGTTTGGACCATATAAAAACAGAGAACGATTTAAGCGATTAATGAAGAAAAAGACAACATGGGTAATTATGTTACTTATATTGTTAGCGCCATTTTTATGGTATGCAAACTATACAATGGTATTAATGTTGATACGTGGAGATTGTTTTACGGCGCAGCATGTTTATATTGGCGACCATCATTTTATTTCATATAATGAAGAAGCTTATGTGGAGTTTACGGATAATGCAGAGATTAGAAAGATGTACGATACCGTTGACGGAGACTGGTCGGGCGGAGAAGGAAATGTATTACGAGGGCCAATGCGTTTCCCATATCTGGAATATTGGGAATTAGATATGTTTATAGAGGACTTTAAGGTGTCAGCTGATGGTGAGTATATGATAACAAATACATTGGGAGGTACAAATTTTTATCGAAGAGCAGAGGAATAAGTGATTGTATTCCCTCACCGCAGATTATTCTGCGGTGAGGGACAGAAAGTAATGTTTATTACCATGGCAGTGAATCGTGTTAATTTGTTCCAAGTTAAGATTACCGGAATGTCAGTGAGATTATAATATTTTATGGAAACGTTGAAGAAAAAAAGATTGCAAATATTAAATTTTCAGTTAAATTACTGAAATAGATATGAAAGGATTTAATATATGTTTATTGATATTGATATTATATTACTTTGTGTTATTCTTGTAGCAATTGTTGTAATTGTTTTATTGTTGTGTGGGACAAAATCAATATTCAAAAATAAGACTTTTTGGCTAATCGTTGTGTTTGCGTTATCTTGGATATTGAATTTTGTAATATTAAGTTTTATTTATAAACTCATTCTTTTATGTATTTTGGGCTGAGTACAGTAGAGGAAGAGGAAACAAAATATATTGCAACATCGCAGGATAAAGAGTTTACTGCTACAATGGTTGCAGAATGCAGATTTACAAAATCATGTTTCAGTAGTGGGATTAAAATAATTGGGGGGAATAAGTATGAATGTTATATTAATTATATTAAATACTATATATCCTTATTTGATGGTGTTAGCCTGGTTTTTGATATTAATGATACCATTTATATGCTATATGTCAAAAAAAGATAGATGGTCAAAGTTTAGATTAAAGTTGAAAAAATGGCTTTGGCTAGTTATATTGTCGCCTTTTATTATATATACTGTGGGAACATTGTGTTTGATGTTGATACGTGGGGATTGTTTTACTGCTCATCATGTCTACATAGGAGACCATCATTTTATTTCATACAACGATGAAGCTTATGTGGAGTTCACGGATAATGATGAGATTGTTAAAATGTATGAAGAGGTTGATGGCAGATGGTCTGAAGATGGACAATATGTTTTACAAGAACAAATCAAATTTCCATATGCTGAATACTGGGTATTAGATATGTTTTTGGAGCGCTTTGTGGTATCGGATGATGGAAAATATATGATGACTAATACATTGGGCGGACAACGAAATTATAGGAGAGCAGAGGAGTAGTTTAAAGAGCAAAAAGTAATGTATGAGGATATTATGTCTATTATACTGTTTGTTCTGATTATCTGTGTGATTTTTAGTGTAATTGAGTATATTTTAGTATGCAAAGAGTTGGAACCGAATCAGATTGTGTTGCTTCAGGAAAACCACAGCACATATGCAGATTTAGGCAGACTAAAAAACCCCCGAAAATTCAAGGTTTTTTCCAAGTTTTCCTTGACAAAATACGGAAAAACCTCTATAAATAGTATAGTGGTTGTTTTATCGACCTAGTAAACTAAAAACATCCTATAAAAGTAAGAGGAGGAGTTCAATAATGAACAAGACAGAATTAATCGCAGCTATGGCTGATCAGGCAGGATTATCTAAGAAAGATGCAGAAAAGGCTTTAAAGGCTTTCACAGACATCGTAGCAGATGAATTAAAGAAGGGTGAAAAGGTTCAGTTAGTTGGTTTCGGTACTTTTGAAGTAGCTGAAAGAGCAGCTAGAGAAGGTAGAAATCCTTTAACAGGCGCTTCTATGAAGATTGCAGCTTCTAAGGCTCCTAAGTTCAAAGCTGGTAAGGCTTTAAAGGATATGATCAACGCTTAATCATAGAGCTTACTTTAAGAGAATCTGGCAACAGATTCTCTTGTCTTTTTCAACGGACAGAAAGGGCATAGTACATGAGATTAGATAAATATTTAA
>CAZYVY010000013.1:0-39383 GCA_964651555.1 uncultured Lachnospiraceae bacterium
GTATTAAAACGTGGCGAGAAGTTAAACCTTGAAGCTGCCAAGGAAGAGAATGATTTGGTAGACAGCGGTTTGCGCTATGACTTAACCGTGCCTTTGGCAAGATTTTATGCCAACAATGCTGCAAATTTGAATCAGCCGTTTAAGGCGTTACAGATGGGTAACGTGTGGCGCGCGGACAGACCGCAAAAGGGACGTTTCCGCCAGTTTGTACAGTGCGATATCGATATCTTAGGCGAGCCTTCTAATTTGGCTGAAATCGAGTTGGTGCTTGCAACTACAACCCTTCTTGGAAAGCTTGGCTTTGAGAATTTCAAGGTGCACATTAACGAACGTCGTATCTTAAAAGCAATGGCTGCTTACAGCGGTTTTGCAGAAGAAGATTATGATCAGGTATTTATCCAGCTTGATAAAATGGACAAAATCGGCATTGACGGCGTGAAAGAAGCCCTTTTAGGATGTGAATTTTCAAACGAATGCGTTGAGAAGTATATGACTCTCTTCGATAAAATGAATGCTGCGGGAGACAAGCTTGCATTCTTAAAAGAAGAGCTTGGCGATTGCCTGGAAGAAGGTGTAGCTGACAATCTTGCAGAGATTTTTGCAACTGTGGAAGCGGCTAAGAAAGCAGACTGCGAGATTATGTTTGACCCCACACTTGTACGTGGTATGAGCTACTACACAGGCACCATTTTTGAAATCGAAATGAAGGAATTAAACTGCAGCGTTGCAGGCGGCGGTAGATATGATAAGATGATTGGTAAGTTTACCGGAAACGATACTCCCGCATGCGGTTTCTCTATCGGTTTTGAAAGAATCATTACAATCTTACTTGAAAGAGGATTTAAGGTCCCCAATGCGGATAATAAGATTGCATTCCTTTTAGAGAAGGGAATGGATGCGGCAAGAACCGGCGAAATCATTGCAGAGGCCCAGGCACTTCGTGAAGAAGGTAAAATTGTTCTGGTGGCCAAGATGAACAAGAACAAGAAGTTCCAGAAGGAACAGCTGATGAAGGACGGTTATACCGAGTTTAAGGACTTCTATCGCGAGGCACTGAAGAACTAAACTAATGGCGAATCAATGTGCAGAACAGAAAGAGTAGATTATATTTTTAAACAAGAAAATATATTGCAGGCAATTGCATTCAAAAAAAGAATAAAATCAAGGAACTGCATCAGCAGTTAAAGGAGAACAAAATGGCTGAATCAATGAAAGGCTTAAAAAGAACCCATCGCTGTACCGAGGTAAGCGAAGCAAACCTTGGACAGATTGTTACCGTAATGGGATGGGTGCAGAAGAGCAGAAACAAAGGCGGAATTATTTTTACAGACTTAAGAGACAGAACCGGTCTTTTACAGATTATTTTTGAAGAGGGCGAAAATGGTGATTTCGTAAATGCCGAAGACTTTGAGAAGGCAGAGAGACTTCGTAGCGAATTCGTAGTTGCAGTAACCGGTAAGGTGGTTACAAGAGGTGGTGCCGCAAACGAAAACTTAAAAACAGGTACCATTGAAGTACGCGCTACGGGACTTCGTGTTTTATCAGAGGCAGAAACACCGCCTTTCCCTATCGAAGCAAACTCTAAGACTAAGGAAGAATTGCGCTTAAAGCACAGATACCTTGACTTAAGAAGACCTGACTTACAGGGCAATATCATTATGCGTAGTGAAGTAGTAAATAAGATCCGTAACTTCCTTGCAGATGAAGGTTTTCTTGAGATTGAAACACCTATCCTTATGAAGTCTACACCGGAAGGCGCAAGAGACTATCTTGTTCCCAGCCGTGTGCACCCCGGAAACTTTTATGCATTGCCTCAGTCACCTCAGCTTTACAAGCAGTTGTTGATGTGCTCAGGCTATGACCGTTACTTCCAGATTGCAAAGTGCTTCCGCGACGAGGACTTACGTGCAGACAGACAGCCTGAATTTACCCAGGTGGATATGGAATTGTCTTTCGTGGATGTAGAAGATGTTTTAGATGTAAATGAAAGACTGTTAAAGAAAGTCTTTGAAGATACCATCGGCGTGGAAGTAAGCCTTCCTTTGCCCCGTATTACATGGCAGGATGCTATGGACCGCTTTGGTTCTGACAAGCCAGATACCCGTTTCGGTATGGAATTGCAGAATGTGTCTGACATAGTTACAGGTTGCGGCTTTAGTGTATTCACAGGTGCTCTGGAAAACGGTGGTTCCGTACGTGGTTTGAATGCTAAGGGTCAGGCAGGTATGCCTCGTAAAAAAATCGATGCCCTTGTGGAATTTGCCAAAGGCTATGGCGCGAAAGGTCTTGCTTACCTTGCAATCAATGAAGACGGTACTTATAAGTCATCTTTTGCGAAGTTTATGACGGAAGAAGAACTTGCCAAGCTGGTAGAAGCAATGGATGGTCAGCCCGGCGACTTGCTTTTGTTTGCAGCGGATAAGAATAAAGTGGTTTGGGATGTTTTAGGCGCACTTCGTTTAGAACTTGCCAAGACTATGGAGTTAATTGATAACAATAAATACAACTTTTTATGGGTAACCGAATTCCCTCTTCTTGAGTGGGATGAGGAAGAGAAACGTTTCGTAGCGGTTCATCACCCGTTTACCATGCCTATGGATGAGGATATTCCTTACCTTGACAGCGATCCCGGACGTGTACGTGCGAAAGCTTACGACATTGTATTAAACGGTACAGAGCTTGGTGGAGGTAGTGTGCGTATCCATCAGGGCGATATCCAGAGCAAGATGTTTGAAATGCTTGGATTTACACCGGAGCAGGCACACAGCCAGTTCGGTTTCCTTCTGGATGCTTTCAAGTACGGTGTGCCTCCTCATGCAGGTTTGGCTTACGGTCTTGACCGTATGATTATGCTTATGGTAAAAGCTGAGTCCATCCGTGATGTAATGGCGTTCCCGAAGGTAAAAGATGCTTCATGCTTAATGTCAGAAGCACCTAACGTGGTAGATCCTAAGCAGTTGGAAGAGCTTTGCATTAAGATTGACCTTCCGGCAGAAGAAACAGAAGAATAAAAAGAACGAGTTGTAAGAAACTCTGACGGAATCCTCTCGTTTGTTACGGGAGGATTCTTTTATCATAAGTGATTTTTGTGGGATTGCATTTAATCGGTTATATGGCAGGAAATAATATAACTTAATAACAAAAAGATATAGGTAATACATATGCTCAATATTTACTTGGCAGACTTGACCGGTCTGGAAGATTTGTATGATGAAAAAGTGAATAGTTTACATCGGGAACGGGCAGAGAAATTAAGTGCTTATAAAATGCCTGCAGACCGTATCCGCGGACTGGGAGCGGGTCTTCTTTTAGAAAGAGGATTAGAGGATTATTTGTCAAATTTACGGGCAAATTCCGAATCAGCAGAACCGGGGAAAAATGCCGGACATATTAATGCTGTTCTTTTACCTAAAGACGAAGGCGGACGATATATTGTTCATTATGGTTATGGTCCGCAGGGAAAGCCATATTTGAAAGATTATCCGGATGTGTATTTCAGCCTTTCGCATTCCGGGAATATAGTGGTATTGGCTGTTGCGGATGAAGAAGTGGGAATAGATGTGCAGGAATTCCGAGGATTAAATGAAAGAATTGCGAAACGTTTTTTTCATCAAGAAGAAATTAATTTACTGGAAACTGTATTAGAACCTGCAAAACGGGAAAAACTGTTTTATAAAATATGGACGTGCAAGGAAGGGTACATAAAATATACCGGTAAAGGTATGAGGGAAGAATTAAGAGATTTTTATTGGAACCCCGGGGAGGATGCGATTTTTTGTGAAGGAGGAAAAGTGGCCGGATGTGTGGATGTGCCGATTCAAATTGCAGGCTATCAGTGTAGTGTTGTAAGCGGTAACACTATTCCTAAAATAGATAAAATCATCAAAATTTTATTATAAATAAAAATAAATTTGTGCAAAATGCACAAAGAAAAAAGGTTTGATTGTCAAAGTTTACGATAGACGAACACAACGCTGTTATGATATGTTATATATAGGGATTTTTAGAGACTACGTAGGGTTGGGACTTGAGTTGGAGGAGATAATGGAAAGAGATAAGTTAACCGGTTTGCTTTTGTTTAATGATTTTTTGACAGAAGCATCCGACAGACTTTCAGAATGTGATGAGAAAGATACTATGTTGGTAATATCCACAGATATTACCAAATTTAAGTATATAAATCGTTTATACGGATATGAAGCAGGGGATCGCCTGATTCAGCAGTTAGCTGAGATATGTATGACGCAGGACGGATATGTTGTTGCCTGTCGGCCTTATTCTGATCATATTGTGAGTTTGTTTAACATCGGACGTTTATCATGGGAAGAGTTTGAAGAACGGTTAAAAACAATTCAGGATGAATTTGTGGCAATGCATAAAACAGAGTTTCCTAAGGCATCGTTGCATCTGAATACCGGTGTACATGTGATTGAAAGTAAATGTGAGAATATTGCATCTGCAATCGATAAGGCAAATGTTGCCCGTCGAAGTGTAAAAGGTAATTATAGTGTGCCCTGTGCACGCTATAATCAGAAAATTGAAGAAATCAAAGAAGGAGATGCTAAGATTATTCCTATCTTTGACAAAGCTTTGGAGGAGAAAACAATATTGGTGTATTTTCAACCCAAGGTAAGTGTCAGCGAAAATGCCGTAGTGGGTGCAGAAGCACTGACAAGATTGCGGGATGAAGACGGCAGTATTATTCCGCCTGAGCTTTTTATCTCTGTTTTAGAAAACAGCGGTAAAATTTTGGAGCTTGACTGGTATGTAATGCGTTACGTTTTTGCAAAGGTCCGCCATTGGCTGGATGAAGGCAAAAAACCTATGAGAGTATCCATTAATCTGAGTAAGCTTCATTTTTACTATGATAATCTGGTAACGGATATTATTACAGAGTTTGATTCTTACAATATTTCGCCGGAATATATTGAATTTGAAGTAACGGAGTCTGTCTTCTTTGAAGAAGCCCAGTTAATCATTAATAAAATTGAGAAGCTTCGTGAACGTGGTTTCCGTGTAAGTGTAGATGATTTTGGAGCAGGATATTCATCCTTAAATCTGATTGGTATTCTTCCTGTTGATATTATCAAGCTTGACAAAGGTTTCATTAAGAACAGCCTTGGCAACAAGAAGGGTAAAAATATCATTAAAGGTTTAATTTCCATTTTGAACGAAATTGATATGGAAATTGTCTGCGAAGGGATTGAAACCAAGGAAGAGGAAAAAATTGTATATGAATTCGGTTGCGATTCCATGCAGGGATTTTTATATGATAAGCCTATTCCGGTGGAAGATTTTGAACGTAAATATGTTTATTAAAAAAACAGCTTTCGGCAAAATGCCGAAGGCTGTTTTTTATGCACCATACATTCTTTTGATGAATAAAATATACAAAAGAGTAAAAGGATTCTATTATGGCAGAAACAATTATCTTGGATGCCGGTCATGGTGGGGCTAATCCCGGTGCGGTATACGGCGGCAGAAGAGAAAAGGATGATGCATTGGCATTAACACTTGCTGTTGGTGAGATTCTTGAAGATAAAGGTTTTAACGTATATTATACGAGGACAGATGATGTATATGAATCGCCTTACCAGAAGGCACAGGAGGCAAATACTCTGGGAGGCGATTTTTTTGTTTCTATCCATCGTAATTCCAGCGTATATCCTAATCAATACAGTGGTGTGGAAAGTTTAATCTATAATGTTCAAAGCCCGGCCTATGAAATGGCAGTCAATATCAATAGGGAACTGGAACGGATTGGTTTTATTAATTTAGGGGTAAATGAGAGACCAAACCTTGTTGTTTTGAACCGTACCCAAATGCCTGCTGTGTTGGTAGAAGTTGGTTTTATCAACACGGAGAATGATAATTTATTGTTTGACGCACGTTTTCAGGATATTGCATGGGCAATTGCCCAGGGGATTGTGAGAACATTTTATCCCGGTTGGGATATTTACCCTATATAGGAATTTTATAATGATAATTTTATTTTATAGGTAAATATAAAATAAAAAGCGCCGCATTTTCATACGGCGCTCTACATACATTTCTTTATTCGGTTCTGTTTATTTAGCCTGTGCAAGCAGGTAAATCAAAGGTGAATTCCAGTAAATGGTTATTTCGTTTGTAGAGTAACAGCTATCATTATCTACGTAGCACATACCGCCTGTTGAATTTGACAATACAGCTTTAGCATAGGGGTCATCAGCGTTGGTATTGGGACCACCAACTAACATGCCGGGCATTGTCTGGCCAAGTACCTGAGAAGGTCTGTGATGTGTATGTTCAGGTGACCATGTACCATAACCTGTTACATAACAGTAACCAAGAGGATTTACACCCAGCAAATAATTTAACTGATGCTGTGCATATGAAGAGTAAATTTCATCGCCGGTAAATCTTGCTGCCATATAGTAAAGGATACCATAATTTGCAACAGTCATGTTACTTCCCCAAGGATAGCTTCTTTCCAGGGAAATATAATATGCATCTTTTTCGGCGGTTTCGATATTGCTGTCACACTTAGCAACTATCTTATCGATAAATGCTTGTGCCAAGTCTGTATCAATCTGCAGTGCTTCGTCAGCAATGAGATAAGAATACATTCCGTAGTAACCGATATCAGCCCAGCCTAAGCCACTGATAGAGTTTTCTTCGTAAACAACCTTTGCCTTATCAAAATATGTGGTATCACCGGTTGCAAGATAGAGTTCCATTGCTGCCCAGAAGATTTCATCATTAAATCTGCTGTCAGGATATTCGCCGGTTACAATTTCTTCGGGATTTACAAAACCGGTTAAGGTTTCTTCATTATCAATTAAATATTTGTATGCGTTAACAGCAGCTTCCTTACATGTTGCTGCAAATTCAGCATCAAATTCACTGTAAATAACAGAGGCTTTAGCCATAACCGCAGCAAAATCACCGGTTGCAGTAGGAGATACGGGTGATACGATAAGGGGAGCTGTTTCAGCAACGGCTTCCACTGTTTCAGGGAAGTTTGCACAAGTTACTTTGTGGTATACGCCGCCGTTAGCAGCCTGCATCTTAAGCATCCACTCTAATTCATATCTTGCTTCATCAAGAAGGTCGGGAACACCGTTTCCGCTTTCGGGAATATCAAGGTCATCGCCTCTTGCAGATTCACTGTCCAAATATGTAATAAATAAGTCCATTACGGTCTTTGCACCGGGAGATACGTAACGTCCGTAGTCACCGGCATCGTGCCAACCACCGGTTACATCAATAACTTCACCGGTTCCATAAACCGTGGTTTCCTGCATATGACATTCATCATGTGCAAAATCACCGGCAAGAGACTCATCTAAAACGCATCCGCATCGCTGCAGATAAAGCATGCGTACTACATCTTTGTAGAGATCATCGTAAATATCATCGGCAATGGTAAATTCATAAGATTCACCAATACCTTCTACAATAGCTTTATAGGTACCGGGAGTAGTGAAGGCAGAGAAGTCACCTTTTACCTGCGCACCATCTCCGGATTTTGAATTGGCAAAATCGGTAGAAAGCTTGCCGGAATATACGACGTTACCGTTTGTATCAACAATAGTATAGTCTGTAATATCGGGATTGTATTTACAAACTAAAACTTTTTCGTCATCAGGCTTATAACCTACCTGGTTTACTTTTACGGCAACAGGGGTAGGAAGCGGTTCTAATGCCATGGCATTGGAAGCATCCTTAATGGTAAGTACAAAGTTATCAATATAAACTTTGTGCGCAACATTGGGATCCAAATCGCCCTGCTTTCCTAAATTAAAGCAAAGTCTGGGAGCAGGATCGCTTGCCTCTTCCATGGTAAACTCAGCAGTAACGGTCTGCTTATCAGGACCGATTCTTTTCTCAGTCTCTATGTAGTAAGCATGGAAATCACCGCCGTTAATCTGGAAACGCCATTCAATATCACGTTCAATATCGGAATAGATATCGAAAGATACGGTGTATACACAGCCCATGTTTAAGCAATAGCCGTCACGGAAAATCTGTACGGCATATTCCAAACCGCCGGCTTTTTGGATATCGACTACCAATTCGCCGTTTTCAGCATAAAGGTCAAAGCTTCCGCCGTTAGAGTATACGCCCCATTCGCCTTTGGTGTTATCATCAAAATGATCGTCAATGATATTGGTACCATCGACAAGGTTGTTACCGAAACCTTCAATTACATTGCTGCTCTCGGTGGTTTCTTCGGAAGTTCCGGCAGAAGTATCTTCTGTTACTTGTGATTCCTGCTCGGAAGTAACGTTTCCGTCTGCTTCGGTGCTTTGGTTGCAGGCTACAAGGGAAAATGCCATAACCGCAGCAAGAAGGAGGGAAAGTAATTTTTTGGATTGCATAAATTGCAACCTCCTTTCTGAGTAAATGGGTTCAAAAGTTACGAACATTTGTTCTTTACACTTTTTTATCCATATGGTAAAATAGTGTAAAATACATTCACATACTATTTTACAATAGAAGTGACAAAAAGGAAATAGGAAAATGAAGTTTATACACTGTGCAGATTTGCATTTGGATTCAAAATTAGAAAGTAATATAGGAAAAGAGAAGGCCAAAGAGAGAAGAAATGAAATTCTTCTTACTTTTGAACGGATGGTAAATTATGCAGAAGAAGAAGGCGTCACTGCAATTATGATTGCTGGAGATTTGTTTGATACCAAAAATATTGCAGCCAAGGCAAGGAATCTTGTATGGGATATGATTGTTTCTCATCCTGAAATCGATTTTTTGTATTTACGTGGAAACCATGATTGGCAGACCAATTTTGCAGAAGGAAGGGAACTGCCCGCCAATTTTAAATGCTTTCATACGGACTGGGTTGAATACCGCTACGGGGAAGTTTCCATTTTTGGAAAGGAAGCTATGGAGGATGATACAAATTATGCCTCTTTGATAACGGAGCCCGAGCGTGTGAACATTGTAATGTTACACGGACAGGAGGTCAGAAGTAATGTAAAAGATGATGCCAGTCTGATAGCATTACCTGCATTAAAGAACCGCAATATTGATTATTTGGCATTGGGACATATACATTCTTATAAGAAAGAAGATTTGGATAGCAGAGGAGTATACTGTTACAGCGGCTGTCCGGAAGGTCGCGGATTTGATGAGTGCGGAGAAAAGGGAGTTGTGTTGCTGGAAGTTCGGGAACATCAAATACATAGCCGTTTTGTTCCCATGTCTAACCGTATTCTGCATGAACGGAAAGTAGATATTACAGGGAGAGAAACAACCACGGATATATTAAGGGCTATTGAGGAAGCGGTTAAGGATATTCCTGCCAAGGATATGGTAAAAATAGTTTTGACCGGATATTATACGGTGGATACAGAGAAAGATTTTACTTATTTTAATCAGGCGATGTACGGAAGATTCTATTTTTTGAAATGGAAGGATAATTCACGTCTGTCTATTGATTATAAAGAATATGAAACAATGGTTTCCTTGAAGGGAGAATTTGTGCGTACCGTAATGAAAGGAAAAGAAACGGAAGAAGAGAAAGAACAGATGATTCTTTTGGGAATCCGTGCTTTATCCGGGGAGGATTTGGAAGTATGAGATTGATTTCATGTTATATTGAGAATTTTGGCGGACTGCAGAAGTTTTCTTATGAATTTAATAAGGGAATCAATATTATTCTGGAAGAAAACGGATGGGGGAAGTCTACTCTGGCAGCTTTTTTAAAAGCCATGTTTTATGGGCTCGAACGTACCACAAAACGCAGTCTGGACGAAAATGAAAGAAAAAAATATGAGCCTTGGAATGGGGGAGCGTACGGTGGTAATCTGGTGTTTGAAACGGATGGCAGCGTATACCGGATTGAACGTTTTTTTGGCATAAAAGAGAAAGAAGATTCGTTTGCTTTATATGATGAGGAAACGGGTCTGGAAAGTGATGCGTATACGGAACGGATCGGCGAAACGTTGTTTGGAATTGATAGGATTGCTTTTGAACAGAGCATTTTTATGAGACAGGGAATGTATGCGGTGACCATGACGGACAGTGTTGCAGCCAAAATGAGTGGTCTGATGGCCGGCGGTGATGACATGGACAGTTATGAAAAGGCTTGTGCGCGTATTGATTCCGAAATGAAAATATACAAAAAAATAGGTAACAAAGGTAAAATTCCGGAATTAACAGAAGAAATTGCCGGGATTAACCGAAAGCTTGCAGAAGGAAAGCAGATTCATGAGTCCCTGAAGGAATGGGAAGCAAAGAAGGAGCAATCCTTACAGAAGAAGGCTGATTTAGAAAAACAAAAAGAAACATTGAAAAAATTAATCCGGGAAGCGGCACAACAGGCCGGCAGGAAAGAAAAAAGAAAGCACTATGATTCACTTTTGGAAGAGAAGGAAAAACTGGAAAAAACGTTAAAGGGTCTGGATGCATTTTTTCAAAATGGTGTTCCGGAGGAGGAAGAACTGGAGAAGCATCATAAACAACTATTTTTATATAATTGTTCGGAACAGGGCATTGTCTCTGAAAAACAGGTATTCAGGTATCCTTCGGTTGCACTTTTATTGGATAAGTATCCAATAACGGAAGAAGAATTGGATGCATGTGAGCAAAAGTGGAATGCAGTCAGAGAAAAAGAAAAACAGTTGGAGAAAGAAAAATTAAGTCTTCAGGCGCTGCAGATCCGTGAAGAAGAGAAGAAAAATTATTTAGAAGGACAAGTGCGAAGCAGCAAGAATAAGCAGCGTCTGTTTTTTGTGATGGCGATTCTCTTACTGGCAGTAGCGGTAATTTTATATTTTGCCGTTGGAACGTTGCCCAGTTGTTTAGCCATACTGGCAGCAGGGGCGTGCTTGATTTTTGCCTTTATATATCTACTTCAAGGAAAGAAAACGGTGGGTGCTTTATATGCAGAAAATGAAGAGTTGATAAGGTCGGGTGCAGTATGCGATGAACTTGAAGCTGACACAGAAAAAATGAAGAAAGCTGTCCGCATGTATCTGCAGGCATTTTGCGAGGCAACGGATGAAGGAATTCCGGCATGCATCAGTAAACTTCGGATTACGATGATGGAGGTTAAAGCGGCAAATCAGCGTAAATTCAAGTTACAGGCGCAGAAGGAGAAAGAGCGGAAAGAAAAAGAAGAAATAAAAGCAGAACTTATTTTATTTCTGCGCCGTTTTTATCCGGATGTGACAACTGTGGAGGAATATCTGTTTAAAGAAATCGCACAAAAGAGAAATGAATACACTAATGTAAGCCGGCAGTTTGAGACGAAGTGTGATCAGCTCAACAAAGCGGAAAAGGTTGAAGAAATCCGTGAGGAAGAACTTCTGTCCATGGAGCAATTACAACAGGATGAAATGAAACTTGAACAGGAACTCTCTTCTGCAGAGAATTATTTACGGCAGATAAAGCGGACGATGGAACAATATACCCAAATCTTAGAAGAGTGTGAGAAACTGGAGATGGAGAAACATGATTTGGAAGAACTGCTGACAGAATATACAGAAAAGTACAAGCTTTTGGAGAAAACGTTAAAATATCTGAAAACAGCCCAAACAGAATTTTCATCACGCTATCTGAAAAAGATGAACGATGGTTTTGCCAAGTATGCCAAATTATTTAGGGAAGATGTATTCAAAAGCTCCGCTTTGGATGTAAAACTATCCGTTAAATCCGATGAAGGCGGTGTAAAGAGGGAGATAGGATATTACAGTACCGGTTTGCGTGAAACTATGGAATTATGTACAAGATTTTCACTAATTGATGCATTGTTTGAAAAAGAACGGCCGTTTGTGATATTGGATGACCCGTTTGTCAACCTGGATGAAAAGTCTTTGTGTGGAGCCAAAGAAGTGCTTATGCAGATTGCGCAGAATTATCAATTGATTTATTTTACCTGTCATCCGTCAAGAAAGTAAGGAATTATGCAGGCGGGCTTGACTTTTTATGCGTTCAATTCTAAAATAAAGATACAAATCATCTATTAGGGGTGGATGCATATGAGAAATTTACAAGAGGCGGTATTGGGGCATGTAAAAACCATGATTTCTCAGGCAAATAATATTGTCTGTGTAACCGGTTTGGGAACGGTTGTAGAAAGTGGTGGCGTGGATATCTGGTCATTGGACAATCTGTATCGTATTGAAAAGGAATATGGTGATAGTCCTGAAGAATTATTATCTGCGGGCGTATATGCGACCAAAAAAGAAAAGTATTATAATTTTTATAAGAAGGAAGTTATTAGTAAGCTTCCGGAACCCAGTGAGACTTTTGCGGTCTTAAAGCGGTTGCAGGACATGGGCAAGTTGCGGGCGACAATCAGTATGAATATCTATGGGTTGGAATACAGAAGCGGTTTGCGTAATGTCATCGAATTTCAGGGGACGGTATATAGTAATTATTGTCCTATGTGCAAAAAGAATTTTTCCCTGGAATATATTTTAAATGCCAGGGGTGTTCCTGTGTGCGATGATTGTAAAGTGGCATTAAGACCGGGACTGCGTTTGTTTGGGGAGAGTGTCCGCAATGACAGAATGACGGAAGCGGCTATCGCCTGTGCAAATGCAGACATGGTATTAGTGCTAGGAACTAATCTGTATGGATCCAAGGTAAGATATTCCACAGGACATTATACCGGAAATAAGTTAGTTCTGATTAATGAAGAAGAACATTTTACGGACAGGTATGCGGATTATGTTATACATGGCAAATGTAAAGACATTCTTCCCCAGTTGGTTGGAGAATGACAGAAAGATTACATAAAGGCTTCATCATTGGATGAAGCCTTTTTTGTATTAGCTTATGTTTGAAAATTATATTTCCCTGCTGTCTTTTCCATCTGAAGTATCTGCGTTTCCTTCTTCAGCAGGGGAAGGAAGTACCATTAGAACTTCTTCGATACGATTCTGGTTGACTGTTTTAACGGTAAGTTGTGTACCGTCTTCCAATTCAACGGTTTCATTTTCCTCAGGAAGCTTATCAAGTTTTTCAATAATCAATCCGCCAATGGAATCGTAATCTTCACTGGTAAAGTTTGTATCAATGGAATTGTTGATGTCATCTAATTTCATTCCGCCGGGAACAACATAAGTATTATTTCCCAAATCCTGAATTAATGTTTCTTCATCTTCGTCATATTCGTCCCTGATTTCTCCTACGATTTCCTCCAAAAGGTCTTCCAAGGTAATCATACCTTCCGTAGAACCATATTCATTTAATACCAGAGCAATGTTAGAAGAGGATTTACGCATTTCCATCATCAAGTCGGATGTTTTCTTATACTCATATGTATAGTAGGCATCCCTCATAATATCTTTGATGGCAAAGGCTTCCGTATTTTTTACAAATAAAAAGTCTTTTACGTTAATAATACCGATAATATTGTCGGTAGAATCATGATAAACGGGCAGTCTGGTATACATATTTTCGCGGAAGAGCTCCATTACTTCTTTATATGTGGCAGTATCTTCTACCGTTACCATATCAATTCGGGGAATCATAATATCTTTTGCAAGGGAATCGCCGAAATCAAACACATTATATATCATTTCACGTTCTTCTTCTTCAATGACACCGTCTTCATGACTGACATCGACATAGCTTCTTAATTCGCTTTCGGTCATGGCGTTGGTTTTTTTGTGGGGATCAATACGGAATATTTTTAAAATGCCTAAAGCAATTTTATCCACAACGAAAATAACCGGGGTCAAAATTACCATAAAAAAGCGGATAATAGGTGCATAAATTAAAGCAATTTTATCTGCATACAGGTTTGCCCATGTTTTAGGAACGATTTCGCCACCTAATAAAACAACAATCGTTAAAATACCGGTTGCAAGACCTGTTATGAGGCTGGCCTTCAATCCTAAGGGTTCACTTAATGAAATTGCAATGGTGGTACCGATAGAAGAAGCAGATAAATTCACAACATTGTTACCGATAAGGATAGCACTAAGCAATTTACTGTAACTGTCAAGAATTTTAAGCACAAGTGTAGCATTTTTGTTTCCTTCTTCAGACAGACTGCGCATTTTGATACGGTTTGTAGTAGAAAATGCAGTTTCAGCAGAAGAAAAGAATGCTGAAAGAATTACAAGAACAACTAATATGATAAGTTGAAAAATAGTTGCCGGGCTGATTGCCGCCGGCTGGGCTGTTAATATTAGACTCGCTGGGTCCAAGATTTTTTACTCCTTTTCATAGATAGACATATTCAGACCACACACAATATGTGCAGACTGTTAGAATGAAATATACAAAATATATCCTGTTCTGTCAAGTTTTATGTGTGAAAAATCCATGTTTAACAAGAATATTTCCGTAAAAGAAAACATATCTTGAACTAGAGATAACAGCGGAAAGGAGTCAAGTTGAATGGAAAGAAATAATGCCATAAATTCCGTAAAAAAAGAAATTCCGCTTTGGTTGATTACGATTTTGGGTGCATATGTTATTACGGGATTATTGCTTTTGCTTTTGGCCTTTTTGGTATATCAGTTCGGACTTGGTGAAAAAACCACGGATATTTGTATTATTGTGATTTACGTTGTGGTTAATTTTTGCGCAGGATTTTTTGTGGGGAAGAAAAAGAAAGTAAAAAAGTTCCTTGCGGGGCTGATAGCAGGTGTTGCATATTTTTTGATATTGGTGATGATAAGCCTGATATGCAATCATGGATTGCAGGATTTTGCAGGTAATTTTTTTACAACCATGGCAATTTGTGCCGGTGCAGGAACTTTAGGAGGCATGCTGAGTTAAAAGAGGAATCATTGGATTCTTCTTTTTTATTTTAATATCAAAATATATTGACGCAGATATTCCGATAGAAGTAAAATAGATTTGTTGAAACGACAACTTTAAAAAGTCTTTTATTTCAAACATGAGCAGATAAAAGTATTCATTCGGAGTGTTGAAATATATGGGTAAAAAAACAAAAGAAAAAGATGATATTTTAGCGTATATTAAGGATCAGGAATATATTGCCAACAATTATGTAATGAAGTGTTTTACGGTTACCATGTTGGTTTTCACCACGGCATTTATCCTGAATTTAATGGGAATATTTGTAATTCGTCAGGATTTAATGCTAAAAGCATATATTCCTTCACTTTTGATATATTTTGCATCCTGGCTGGTGCAGAGGCGGATGTCGCCCTCCAACAAGATTAAAAAATATATTATACTAAGCGGCAGTATTTATGTGTTTACCATTGCCGGCGTTTTTATTACATATCATGCAATTCTGGTGGCCTTGTTACCCTTTTTGTATGCGACTCTTTATTCTTCTAAGAGGGTTATGAAATTTGTATACATTATGACGACGTTAAGTACGGTTGTGGTTGTATATGGCGGATATTTCTTTGGACTGTGCGATGCTAACATGGCATTACTGACTACCGGAACCATAAGTGATTATGTAGAAAACGGAATGTTCACCCTGACAGCGGTAAATGATAATCCGTGGGTGACGCTGTTTTTGTTCTTTGTGCTTCCGCGTTGTCTGATATATGTAGCGTTTATGTCCGTATGCAGCAGTATTTTTGATATTGTAAGTGGAAGTATTGAAAAAGCCGGACTTACCGCGGAGCTGGAAGTGGCAAAAGAAGAAGCAGAGCGGGCAAATCATGCAAAAACAAAATTTCTTGCAAAGATGTCCCATGAAATCAGAACACCCATCAATGCTATTTTTGGCATGAATGAAATGATCATAAGAGAAAGTTCTGAACCGGCTATCCGAAAGTATGCCAGAGATGTAAAGAATTCATCAGAGTTACTTTTAAACATTATCAACGATATTCTGGATTCATCTAAAATTGAGTCGGGAATGATGGATATTGTGGAAACCGAATACGAAATCAGCAGTCTGATTAACGATTTGTACAGCATGATTAGTGTAAAAGCAAAAGAAAAAGGACTTACGCTGGAATTTGATATTGATACTGATATTCCAAGCAAATATTATGGGGATGATAAACGTATTCGCCAGATTCTTTTAAACCTTTTAAGCAATGGTGTAAAATATACCAACCAAGGGAAGGTCGTATTGACGGTAACCTGCGAAAAGAAGGGTAAAAACGCAGTTCTCCACTATTCGGTTAAAGATACCGGTATCGGAATCAAAGAAGAGGATATTGACAAATTATATGATGAATTTAAGCGGCTGGATGCTGCACGTAACCGTAATATTGAAGGTACCGGTCTGGGAATGAACATTGCACAGCAGTTTTTAAAACTGATGGGAAGTGAATTGCAGATTCAGAGTGAATATGAAAAAGGAAGTGAATTTTCCTTTGATTTAAATCAAAAAATCGTAGATGAGACCCCTATTGGCAACTTGCGTGATAAGCTAAGGGAGTCGGAGCGCGCCAAAGATAACAGAATTCATTTTACGGCAATCGGTGCCAGGATTATGGTGGTGGACGATTACAATATGAATCTTAAGGTGTTTAAGGGGCTTGTAAAATCTACAGGTATTCAGGTAAGCGAAGCCGAAAGCGGGAAGGCATGTATCCAGCTTTTGAAAGAGCAGAGATTTGATATGGTATTTCTGGATCACATGATGCCGGAGATGGATGGAATAGAAACATTACGTGTTATCCGTGAAGAAAAGTTGTGTGAAAATATTCCGATTGTCATGCTGACTGCTAATGCGATTGTTGGCCAGAGAGAACGATATTTGGATGAAGGTTTTGATGATTTTTTGGCAAAACCCATTATGCCGGAACAGTTGGACAGAATGCTTTTGGATTATCTTCCTGAAAAATATATTGCATACAGCGTTGATGCAAAGGAGGAGAAAACGGAAATGATTAAAGTTGCTAAAGAAGATTACTTTGATGCGATACGTAATAAATTACCGGAACTGGATTATAAAGCCGGACTGCTGACATGTGCAGGAGATAAGGATTTTTATCTGGAGTTGTTAAAGGATTTTACAGAGCTGTCCATAAAAGAAGAATTGAACCGCTTTTTATATGAGGAAGATGCGAAAAATTATTGTATCCGCATTCATGGCTTTAAAAATAATGCCTATTCTGTGGGAGCAAAGGAAATCGGTGATTTGGCATACGAAATGGAAAAGCAGTCAAAGGATTATTTTTCCGAAGGTATACCGGAATTACAAAAGCATATGTTTGAATTGTATGACAGCGTATGCAGAAGATACAATGAAATTGTTGTTTTAACATAAAGAAAGAAGAAAAAGATGATTTTATATTATTCAATCACAACCATACTTGCCTGGATAAATTTAATTGCCTTGGTTTATACCTATGAGAATAAAAAAGCAAATTACTATTTTATGCTGTCCATGATTATCATGGCATTATCCAACTCGGGTTATTTGGCTATGGCATTGTCTACCGGCATGAGTGAGGCAATTTTGGCAAATAAAATCGGTTATGTGGGAGGCTGCTTTATTCCTCTCATTACGTTGTTCCTGATTTGCACCATTTGTAATTTTACTATTCCCAACTGGTTGCGTTATATTTTGTATGGGTACAGTTTTGCGGTATATTTCATGGTTTTAACCATTGGGTACAGCGATTTGTACTATAAGGATATTTCTCTGGGTAAGTTGGATGATGCTACGGTATTGATACATTCTTATGGAGTGGGACATGCCTTCTTTTATGTAATTTTATACGGTTACCTGATTTTAGAAGTCGGGTTGTTGGCATATCATTTTATAAAAAGGCGTTCAGTTTCCCAAAATAAGCTTTGGACACTTTCCGGTATGCTTGGTTTTAATATTATTATCTTTGTAGTTGGGCGTATGATTCATCCGGACTTTGAAATAATGCCGGTGTTATATGTGGTTGACGGAT
The DNA here is from genome assembly GCA_964651555.1 of uncultured Lachnospiraceae bacterium. Taxonomy (GTDB): domain Bacteria; phylum Bacillota; class Clostridia; order Lachnospirales; family Lachnospiraceae; genus UBA3766. Next base: position 17,811 of record CAZYVY010000013.1, read on the forward strand.
GGGTATTTTTGTACTTGCAGAGAAAGAATATGATGTACAATCTGGAAGACAGTATTGCAAGCACCATCCAAAAGCAGGAAGTATACGGTTATATTATGTTTGATAATAACCGGAAGTATATGGGTTGCAATAAGACTGCACAAAATGTTTTTCCGGGCATTGCAGAATGTAAAGTGGATCATAGCATTCAAGGAACAGAAAGTGTGGAAATGATTGCAAAGTGGCTTAAAAGCTACGCGGATAACGGAGAGGAAAAGCAGGAATACAAGAGTGGCGACAGATATTACGAAATTAAAGTAAGCCGTGTATGGTATAGGGAAAAAGCACGTGGATATGTTGTAGAAATCAAGGATGATACGGACAGGGCGAAATATATGGATTTGTTATCCAATTACAATACAGAGTTGTTGGAGAAGGTAACGGAGCAGACCGGGGAACTGATAAAACAGCAGCAAAAAATCAATGCTTTGTTTGTTCAGACGGTAACTGCGTTGAGTGAGGCGGTAGATGCAAAAGACAGATATACCAGCGGTCATTCCAAACGTGTTGCTGAGTATGCCAGGATGATAGCTGAAAGGTTGGGAAAAACAAAAGAAGAGCAGGAAGAAATATATCGCGCCGGTCTTCTTCACGATGTTGGTAAAATCCGTGTACCGGAAGAAATCATTAATAAAGCGGGGAAACTGACAGATGAAGAGTTTAATACCATCAAAATACATTCCGTAACAGGATATCATATTTTGAGTGGTATTTCGGGTAGTGAGCAGATTGCACTTGCAGCGAAGTATCATCATGAAAGATATGATGGTAAAGGTTATCCCAACGGACTTGCAGGAGAGCAGATTCCGGAGGTGGCCAGAATTCTGGGCGTGGCAGATTCTTATGATGCGATGACAAGTAACCGTAGTTATCGTAAAGGTCTTCCGCAGGATGTGGTACGGGCAGAAATTGAAAAGGGACGGGGAACGCAATTCGATCCAAAGATAGCAGATGTAATGTTGGAGATGATTGATAAGGATAAAGAATATAAGATGCGTCAATCGGATTCCATGCAGAGAAAAATCCTTGTTGTGGATGATGAACCCATGAGCCATAAAATGATTTCTCACATTATGAAGGATGAGCCCCGTTATGAAATTGTGGCAGCAACCAGCGGACAAGATGCCCTGAAGGCATTACATAAGCATGAATTTGATTTGATAATGATGGATGTTTTGATGCCGGAAATGGATGGACTGGAAACCTTAAGACACATCCGGAAGATTTATGATGTTCCGGTAGTTCTTATGACGGGGAATAAGACGTTGGATACATCAGTTGATTTTGCCGAACTGGGATGCAATGATTATATTACAAAACCTTTTCTTCCGTTGCTGATAAAAGAAGTTGTTCATAATATGACAGAGAAAGCGAATGCCGGCAGGCAAGCTGATAAAAACTAAAAAAAGGCTTTTACATTTAAATAAAGATATGCTATACTTGACCGAGAGCAGAAATTTTCGAAGGAGGCTTAACAATGAAACACATTAAGACTTTAAATACCAGAGACTATAAGAAATCTTTAAAAAAGGGCGGATGTGGTGAATGCCAGACATCTTGCCAGTCAGCATGTAAGACATCTTGCACTGTTGGTAACCAGAGCTGTGAACAGGCAAAATAAGATTGGTTGGAAATTAAGGGGGCAGCGTTTTAAACGCTGCTCTTTGCACGTGGAGGAATATAAGTGATACATCGATATAAAAATAACGGCTATAACATTGTTCTTGATGTAAACAGCGGTTGTGTTCATGCGGTGGATGAATTGGTTTATGATTTATTGCCGTATTTTGAGGAAGCAGATAAAGAGCAACGTGTAGATGTTGAATATATGTACCAAAAAGTCTGTTCTCTGGACCAATCCTTTTATACCGAAAGCGAAACAGGGGAAAGAAAAGAAGCAACAGAGACTGATTATCAAGAAGCTGTAGAAGAAATTATTGCCCTGATTCAAGAGGATATGCTTTTTGCAGAAGATATTTATGAGCCGTACATTGATACATTTAAAAAGAGACAGCCTGTGGTAAAGGCTTTATGTCTGCACATTGCCCATGATTGTAATCTGGGTTGCAAATATTGTTTTGCCGAGGAAGGCGAATACCACGGAAGAAGAGCTCTGATGAGCTATGAAGTCGGAAAAAAAGCATTGGATTTCCTGGTAAAAGAATCCGGCAACAGAAGAAATTTGGAAGTGGATTTTTTTGGCGGAGAGCCATTGATGAACTGGGAAGTGGTAAAGCAGTTGGTAGAATACGGAAGAAGTATTGAAGATGCAAATAATAAAAAATTCCGCTTTACACTTACCACGAACGGTATGCTTCTCAACGACGAAATTCTTGAATTTGCCAATAAAGAAATGGGAAATCTTGTCCTGAGTATTGACGGACGAAAGGAAGTCAATGATTTTATGAGACCTACCAGAAACGGGAAAGGTTCTTCTTATGACATTATTGTTCCTAAGTTCCAAAAGGCCGCCCAAAGCCGTAATCAGATGAATTATTATGTAAGAGGTACTTACACCCATTACAATACGGATTTTTGCGAAGATGTGTTACATTTGGCAGATTTGGGCTTTGAACAGATTTCCGTAGAACCGGTTGTGGCTCCTGCGACAGAAGGGTATGCCTTGACCGAAGAGGATTTGCCGGTATTGTTTGAAAATTATGACAAGCTCGCTAAAGAGATGTTAAAGAGACGTAAAGAAGGAAGACCCTTTAATTTCTTTCATTTCATGATTGATTTATCAGGCGGGCCTTGCGTGGCAAAGAGACTTTCCGGCTGCGGTTCCGGTTGTGAATACCTGGCAGTAACACCCTGGGGTGATTTTTATCCTTGCCACCAGTTTGTTGGGGAAGACGAATTCCTGATGGGTAATGTGGACGAAGGTATCAAAAGAAATGATATCAGAGAGTTGTTCTCTGATTGTAATGTATATGCGAAAGAAAAATGCAAAAATTGTTTTGCAAAGTTTTATTGTAGTGGTGGTTGTGCTGCCAATTCATATCATTTCCATGGTCACATTAATGATGCATATGATATTGGTTGCGAATTGCAGAAGAAACGTATTGAATGTGCCATTATGATGGAGGTTGCTAAAAACACCGAAACAGAATAGGCAAAAAGAACGGAGAAAAAGAAATGAATAAAACAGCAAAAATAATAAGTTTTTTCGCTATTATATTAATTACCATCGGATTAGGATATATTGCGTTGGTTGGTGTTGGCGAAAATAAGGCAGGTTCCATCTATGATGTTAAGCAAGGTCTGGATTTGGCCGGTGGTGTCAGTATTACGTATGAGGTAGTGGGTGATGAGGCACCTACCCAGGAAGAATTGAATGATACAGTATTTAAGCTTCAGCAGAAGGTAGATACTTATAGTACGGAAGCTCAGGTATATCCGGAAGGTGATGACCGTATTAATATCGAAATTCCCGGTGTAAACAATGCAAATGAAATACTTGAGGAACTGGGAAAACCCGGAAGTTTAATGTTTATTTCGGAAACAAGTGAAGACGGACTTTTAAATTACGAGCCGTATATTACTGAAGACGGTCAGGTGGTATATCAGGATGAAAAGTGGAATGCATTCATCATGATTACGGACACGATTGCTGTGGAATTTGATATAGAAACCGGTGAAGTGGTTAAGGATGCAGACGGAAATGCTGTTACTTATCCGCTGGAAGATGCCAGTGATATTTCCGTTGCATATCATTTGAGCAGACCCATGGAAGAATTACAGGCAGATGGTTCGGTTATTCTTACCGGTAATGAAGTGACAACGGCGAAGGCAACGCAGCAGACGGATGATTTGGGAAGTACCCAGAATGTGGTTGCGTTGAGTTTAAATGCTACCGGAGCTGAAAGCTTTGCAGTTGCAACCCAGAGAGCGATGCAGCGTCAGGAAACGATTGCTATTTATTACGATGATAAATTTATCAGTGTCCCTTATGTAAATGTGGTAATCAGCAACGGTGAAGCGGTTATCACAGGTATGGCCAATGCAGAAGATGCAGAAAGACTTGCATCCAATATCCGTAATGGTGCTTTGAAATTGGAATTACAGGAATTACGTTCTAATGTAGTTGGTGCGCAGTTGGGCTCAGAGGCTATTACTACTTGCTTACAGGCCGGTATTATCGGTGTAATCCTTGTTGCAATTTTCATGATTGCGGTATACTTTTTGCCGGGCTTTGCCAGTGTATTAGCACTGATATTATATATTATTTTAATTATCATTACATTGTCTGTTTTCAATGAACAGATTACACTAACCTTACCCGGTATTGCAGGTATTATTCTGTCAATCGGTATGGCGGTAGATGCCAACGTAATTATTTTTGCGCGTATCCGCGAGGAACTTGCAACAGGCAAAACAGTGCAGAGTGCTGTGGATATGGGCTTTAAAAAGGCAACTTCTTCCATCGTTGACGGTAATGTTACAACCCTTATTGCATCTGTGGTATTGATTATAGCAGGTACCGGTACCGTAAAAGGTTTTGCATGGACGTTGGCAATCGGTATTGTTTTGTCCATGTTTACGGCAATGGTGATTACCCGTTTATTATTAAACGGTTTTATTGCCATGGGATTGGATAATGTAAAGCTGTTTGGTATCGGAAAAGAACGGAAAGTAATTGATTTTCTTTCAAAAGGCAAGCTTTTTATTGCAGGTTCCCTGCTTTGCATTGTAATCGGATTTGTGTTTATGGGCGTATATCAGGGTAAAGAAAATGCAGCATTGAATTATAGCTTGGAATTCCTTGGAGGTACTTCTACAAGTCTTGAACTTGCGGAGGATATGAGCATTGAAGAAATTGATGAACAGATTGTGCCCGGAATTGAAGAGATTACCGGCGATGGTAACGTTCAGGTCCAGAAGGTAGAAGGCGGTAATGAAATTATTGTAAAAACAAGAGAGTTGAATGAAGAGGAACGACAGGAGCTGGAGCAGTTATTTGTAGAAGGACATGGTGTTGATGCGGGAACAATTCAAAGCCAGACTATTGGTGCAACCATATCGGGAGAAATGAAAAAGGATTCCCTGATTGCTGTTTCCATTGCAATTGTATGTATGTTGATATATATTTGGTTACGGTTCAGCGACTGGCGTTTTGGTGTGTCTTCCGTAATGGCATTGGTACATGATGTGTTGATTGTATTAGCCTTTTATGCTATTGCCAGAGTCAGTGTCGGAAGCACGTTTATTGCATGTATGCTGACGATAGTTGGTTATTCCATTAATGCGACCATTGTTATTTTTGACCGTGTCAGGGAAAACTATCGTGAAGCTAAGATAAAAGCAGATGAGGCATATTTGAAGAAACGCCGGAGAGATGCAGCGCAGTATGAGATTAATTTAAAAGAAATTGTGAACAGAAGTATTACCCAGACCTTATCCAGAAGTTTGTTTACTTCTTTTACCACATTTATTATGGTTGCGGCACTGTTTGTGTTGGGTGTAACATCCATTAAGGAATTTGCACTTCCGCTTATGGTAGGTATTTTATGCGGAGCTTATTCTTCTGTATGTCTGGCAGGAGCGATATGGTATTTCCTGCGTAATAAATTCCCTGTCCGTGAAGGGGAAGAAGATGACGAATAATCTTTTGAAAAAAGTCCGAAAGGGCTTTTTTCGCGTAAAAGGAAAAGGTTAAAATTATATGGCACAATGGAAATTAATACGAAACGGAGCGGATTATGAAGCTCTGTCAAAAGAATACGGAGTGAATCCGGTAGTGCTTCGCATTATGCGAAACCGGGGAATAACAGAGCCGGACCAAATTAAAGAATACCTGAACGGGGAAGTGATACTATGTGATGTTACGGATGGCTTTGCCGATATGGATAAAGCAATTTCACATCTGGATTCTTTAAAAAACAGTGATAAAAAATTACGTATTATCGGAGATTATGATATTGACGGTGTATGCAGTACAGCTATTTTATACAAGGGCTTGAGTGCATGCCAAATCCAAGCCGATTATGCTATTCCTCATCGTGTATTGGATGGATATGGCATTAACGTCAATCTGGTGGATAAAGCATATGAAGACGGCATTGATACCATCATTACCTGCGACAACGGTATTACTGCATTTGAGGCATTAGATAGGGCGGCAGAGTTGGGAATATCGGTGATTGTAACCGACCATCATGATATCCGAAAAGAATGGGTGGAAGGAAGAGAAATTGAGAAGTTTCCCAAGGCACTGGCCCTTATAAATCCCAAAAGAGAAGAAAACAGTTATGAATTCAGGGAAATATGTGGTGCATATGTGGCGTATAAATTGGTGGCAAGAATGCTTGGCAGATATCAAGTTGAAGAAGCATTGCATGAAGAATTAATGGTTTTGGCGGCTTTTGCCACGGTAGGGGATGTTATGCCCCTGATAAAAGAAAACCGTACTCTTGTAAAATATGGTTTGGAACATATCAGGAATTGTTCCAATGTAGGTTTGCAGGCATTAATTCATAAAAACAATCTGGAAGGAAAAGAAATCAAAGCATATCATATTGGTTTTGTTCTGGGTCCCTGTTTGAATGCGAAAGGGCGGCTGGACTCTGCAGAACGCTCTTTGGAGTTACTTTTATGTAAAGAACCCAAGGCGGCGGAGCGCATGGCCGGAGAATTGGTACGGACAAATGAAGAACGTAAGCGCCTTACGGAAGAAGGCGTATCACGTGCTGTGGCGTTGGCGGAGAAGGAATACAAACAGGATAAAATCATGGTAATTTACTTGAGTGAATGTCATGAGAGTATTGCAGGAATTATCGCCGGCCGTGTCCGGGAAAAATTTTATAAACCGGTGTGGATTCTTACGGACAGCAGTGAAGGATTGAAAGGGTCGGGACGTTCCATTGATGCATATGATATGAGCAAAGGGTTGTGTCAATGTGAAGAACTGCTTACACAATTTGGCGGACATAAACTTGCTGCCGGAGTTTCGTTGCCAAAAGAAAATCTGGAAGCGTTCCGTCAACAATTAAATAAGAATGCGGTTTTATCGGAAGAAGATTTAACGGAAACTGTCCGCATTGATGTGGATTTGCCTTTTGGTTATGCTGACGAAAAATTTCTTGCAGAGTTAAACAGACTGGAACCGTTTGGAAAAGACAATGAAAAACCGGTCTTTGCCCAGACAAATGTAACATTTTGGAAGGGCAGGATATTTGGAGCAAAAAGTAATGTTGCAGCATTTTCGATTAAGGATGCCAAAGGAAGGAAATATGAATTAAAATATTTTGGCGACATTCCTGCTTTTAACCGTTATATTGACCAAAAATTCGGTCCGGACAGTGCGGCTAAATTATATTCCGGTGAAGGTGATTACAGACTGGCGGTAATCTATTATCCGGATCTAAATTCCTATAACGGAAAAACAGAAGTGCAACTTGTTTTAAAAGACTATTCCTAAAAGCCTGTATGGATTTACGCTGCAGAATATGTTATAATAATACAATTATTGTTTTTACTGTTTAATCATTCAAAACAAAGAGAAATGATGTGTCCGGAGGAAAGAGGATATGGCAAGGTTATCGTATTTGGTGGAAAAGATTTCATATGAATGCATTTGCGGAAGTATAGAAAAAGAAATTACTGCGGTATGCTATGACTCCAGGAAAGTAACTTCCGGTTCGCTTTTTATCTGTATCGAAGGTGCTAATTTTGATGGTCATTCCGTGGCATTTGACATGGTAGAGAAAGGCGCAGTTTGTCTTGTGGTATCAAAAGATGTAAAAGTTCCGGAAAAATCGGATGTAACGGTTATCAAAGTTGCCGACACCCGTTATGCCATGGCATTTATTTCCGCGGCATATTTTAATCATCCTGCAGAGAAGATGAAAGTAATTGGAATTACGGGAACCAAGGGAAAAACTACGACCACGTATATGGTACGTTCCATTTTGGAAAATGCGGGAATGAAAGTGGGTTTGGTTGGAACCATAGAAACCATAATCGGTAATAGAAGAATACCTGCATTAAATACTACACCGGAATCCTATCTTTTACAGGAATATTTCTCACAGATGGTGGAAGAAGGCTGTGATGCGGTAGTAATGGAAGTGTCTTCTCAGGGACTTAAGATGCACAGAACCCAGGGATTTCAATTTGATTTGGGTATTTTTACTAATTTGGAGCCTGATCATATCGGACCGAATGAACATGAAAGCTTTGAAGAATATATGGCATGTAAGGGACTTCTTTTCAAACAGTGTAAGGTAGGTATTGTCAATGCGGATGATAAGCATGTAGATGAGTTGCTTACGGGGCACACCTGTGAAGTGGAAACCTATGGTTTCGGAGAATATGCTGACTTAAAAGCAGAGAATGTGGAATTATACCGTGAAAGCGGTGAGCTGGGTGTGAAATTTACCGTATCGGGCAAATTAAATGCCGAAGTGAAGGTACCAAGCCCCGGACGATTCAGTGTGTATAACGCGCTGACCGCTATCGCAATCTGCAGACATTTTCAAGTAGAAGAAGAAAGAATGAAAGAGGCTTTGATGAAAGCTCATGTGAAAGGGCGAATTGAGATGATTCCTGTTTCGCCGGAGTTTTCGCTGATGATAGATTATGCGCACAACGCCATGGCATTGGAAAGTCTTTTGACTACCTTAAAAGAATATAATCCCGAACGCCTTGTGTGTATGTTTGGATGCGGTGGAAACCGTTCCAAATTAAGAAGATATGAAATGGGTGAAGTCAGCGGCAGGCTTGCAGACTTAACGATTATTACTTCGGATAATCCGCGCTTTGAAAAGCCGGAGGATATTATTGCGGATATCCGTACCGGTATTGAAAAGACATCAGGGGCTTATGTGGAAATCGTAAACCGCAAAGAGGCAATTGCTTATGCAATCCGGAATGGCAAACCGGGGGATATTATTGTGCTTGCCGGTAAAGGACATGAGGATTATCAGGAGATAGAGGGTAAAAAGTACCCTATGGATGAAAGAGTATTAATTCAGGAAGTGCTAGAGGGAAGATAAATGCCGAAGGAAGGGGGAACAGGATATGTCATATGCAGAAGTAATTGTAGATATATCCCATGAAAATGTTGACCGCCCTTTCAGTTACCGGATTCCGGAACATCTGCGGGACAGAATTATATTGGGCAGTAAGGTAGAAATTCCTTTTGGTAAAGCAAACCGCTTAATTACCGGATATGTTGTTGGATTCTGTAACAAAGTGGATTATGACGAGACTCGCATTAAAGATATTGCATCCGTATGCGAAATGAGTGTATCACCGGAAGAAAAATTAATTGCGATGGCGTCTTTTTTAAAGGAAAAGTACGGTTCTACCATGATTACCGCATTAAAAACCGTTTTACCCGTAAAAAAAGTAACCAAAGCATTGGAAAAAAAATCGGTTATTGCCTTACAGTCTGAGGAATGCCTTAGGGAAGCGGCAGCAGTTGCGCAGAAGAAAAGCCAGAGAGCCAAAGCAAGATTGCTTGCGGCGTTGTGTGACAGCCCGCGGATTGATTATTCTCTCGTTACCGGGAAGTTAAACGTCAGTGCACAGACGGTTTTATCTTTGCAGAAGCAGGGAATGATTGATATCGAGACTAAGCGAAGCTATCGTAATCCCATAGATTTTCGCCAAGAGGATGAAAGAAAACCTGTTTTAAGTGCAAGTCAGCAATTTATTGTGGATGAAATTGAAAAAGATTACGAGAAGAACAAACCGGGCACTTATTTGATTCACGGTATTACGGGAAGCGGAAAGACGGAAGTCTATATGGAACTGATTGCCCAAAGGATTGCTCAGGGGCAGCAGGCTATCTTCTTAATTCCGGAAATTTCACTGACTTACCAGAATGTGGTAAGGTTTTATCGTAGATTTGGTGATAAAGTATCTATCATGCATTCGCGTCTGTCCCAGGGAGAGAGACATGACCAGTTTGAACGGGCAAGAAAGGGAGAAGTCAGTATCATGATTGGCCCCCGTTCCGCATTGTTTACGCCTTTTTCAAATTTGGGGATTATCATTATAGATGAGGAGCATGAGGCAACTTATAAAAGTGAAACCATGCCGAAATATCATGCAAGGGAAGTGGCATCGGAGATGGCAAAAAGAGCCAAAGCAGCATTGGTTCTGGGTTCTGCCACCCCTTCTTTGGAAAGCTATACCAAGGCAAAACAGGGTGAATACCGTTTGTTTACGCTGACAGAGCGTTTGACGGGAGGAACTCTTGCAAACGTAACGGTGGTTGATTTACGTCAGGAATTAAAAGAAGGAAATAAAAGTATTTTCAGCCGTCGTTTGAAAGCGTTGATTGAGGAACGCCTGGAAAAAGGCGAGCAGATGATGCTGTTTTTAAACCGCAGAGGCTATTCCGGTTTTGTTTCTTGCCGGAGTTGCGGTGAAGTAGTCAAATGTCCGCATTGTGATGTGTCTTTATCCGAACATCGCGGAAATAAAATGATATGTCATTACTGTGGTTATGAGCAGATAAAAGTGATAAAATGTCCTGTCTGCGGTTCTGATAAAATTGCAGGATTCAAAGCCGGAACCCAGCAGATTGAGGAAATGATTCATAAACAGTTCCCTTATGCGACAGTGCTTAGGATGGATGCGGATACCACGAAGCATAAGGATGATTATGAAACTATTTTATCCAAGTTTGCCAACAAGGAAGCGGATATTTTACTGGGAACGCAGATGATTGTAAAAGGTCACGATTTCCCGGGAGTTACTTTAATGGGGATTCTTGCGGCGGATTTGTCTTTGTCCAATAATGATTTCCGTTCTGCAGAAAGAACATTTCAATTGTTAACCCAGGCAGCGGGAAGAGCAGGAAGGGGAGAATTACCCGGAGAGGTAGTAATCCAGACTTACCAGCCGGAACATTATGCTGTTTTACATGCGGCCGACCAGAATTATGAAGCGTTTTATGAGGAAGAACTTTTATATCGGGAGTTTCTGCAATATCCACCGGTTTCCAATATGATGGCGGTTCAGTTGACCGGAACGGATGAAAGAGCATTGATAAAATTGGGACAGAGGATGTCGGAAGAAATAAAGAATATGGAGTTTTCAGTTCCACCGGTACAGATTGGACCGGCGAAAGCTGCATTAAGTAAAAAAAGTGATTTATACCGACAGGTTATCTATTATAAACATAAGGACTATGGCGAACTGGTTCGCATTAAGGATCAATTGGAAGATTGTATGCGGACGTGGGAAATAAAGAAGGAGAACGTACAGTTTGACTTTAATCCGATGAATACATTTTAATTTGCCACAGGCGAGAACGGAGGAAATAATGGCACTTAGAAAAGTCAGAGTAATGGGAGATGAAGTTTTAAATCAGGTATGCAAGGAAGTAAAGGAAGTGACTCCGCGCACAATGATGTTGATAGAAGATATGCTGGACACTATGTATGATTCTAACGGTGTGGGACTTGCGGCACCTCAGGTGGGAGTGTTAAAAAGGATTGTTGTTATTGACGTATCCGAAAACGGAGATGAACCCATTCTTATGATTAATCCTAAGATTTTGGAAACATCAGGAGAGCAGACCGGCAGTGAAGGATGTTTATCTGTTCCCGGTAAGGCAGGAGTTGTAACAAGACCGAATTATGTCAAGGCGTTGGCTTATGATGAAAATATGGAGCCTTTTGAAATCGAAGGCACAGAACTGCTTGCGCGTGCTATTTGTCATGAATTGGATCATTTGGAAGGTAAACTCTATGTAGAAAAAGTAGAAGGCGCGTTACAGGACGTAAGCGCAGATGATGAGTAATGGCGAGGAAAGCAGATGAAAGTAGTTTATATGGGAACCCCTGATTTTGCCGTAGGGGCGTTGGAAAGTATAATAAAAGCAGGGCATGAAGTTGTTTTGGTTGTAACCCAGCCGGATAAACCGAAGGGAAGAGGCAAGGAAATGCAGATGACACCGGTAAAGCAGTGTGCCATACAGCATAATATCCCGGTATTTCAGCCTGTTAAAATTAAAGAAAAAGAAGCGGTGGATTTTTTAAGTACTTATGATGCGGATATTTTTGTGGTGGCAGCCTTTGGTCAGATTTTGTCATCAGAAATTCTTCATATGCCGAAGTATGGTTGTGTTAATATCCATGCGTCTTTGTTGCCGATGTATCGTGGCGCAGCACCGATACAGGCTGTTATTGTCAATAAAGAAAAAGAAACCGGAGTCACCATTATGCAGATGGATGAAGGTCTGGATACCGGTGACATGCTGATGAAGGAAAGCATTCCCATTGAAGCGGATGAAACCGGTGAGAGTCTGCATGACAAACTAAGTGAACTGGGTGCAGACATGATTGTAAAAGCATTGGAAAAAATAGAATGTGGTACGGTGACAGCAGAGCCACAGGGGGATGGAGAAACCTGCTATGCTTCTATGTTGAAAAAAGAGATGGGCTGTATCGACTGGCGGAAGCCTGCAGACGATATCGAGCATCTGGTAAGAGGCTTATATCCCTGGCCCGGGACTTACACGTTTTTGAATGGTAAAATGATGAAAATATGTAAGGTGGCATTGTGTGATATGCCCCTTGCCGGGAAACCGGGAGAAATTTGTGAAGTGAACAAAGAAAGCATTATCGTAAATACCGGAGAAGGCACATTGGAAATCAAAGAACTTCAGCCGGAGGGTAAAAAGCGAATGACGGTACATGACTTTTTATTAGGGAATAAGCCGGAGAAAGGCAATTGCTTTGAAATGAGCAGATGATTTTAAATCTGATAAGTGAGGGAGAAGTATATGCCCGGAGAAAAAGATGACCTTTTGTTAAGACAGCTGGTACTGGAGACTTTGTTGGAAGTAGAGCGTAAGGGTGAGTATATCAATGTTGTTCTAAAAGGGGTATTGGATAAATACAATTATCTGGACGGACGGAAGAAAGCGTTTATCAAGAAACTGTCAACCGGTTGTCTGGAGCGAAAAATAGAATTAGATTATGTTATTGACTGTTTTTCCAAAACCAAAACCCATAAGATGAAACCGGTTATCCGTTTGATTATGGAAATGGGTGTCTATCAGATTCTTTACATGGATTATGTATATGATACCACGGCCTGTAACATGGCAGTGACCCTGGCTAAGAAAAAAGGATTTCAGGGTTTGACCGGTTTTGTAAACGGAGTGCTCCGTACAATCTGCAGGGAAAAGGAGAATATTAAGTATCCTGATGCGGAAAATGAGTATGTTAAATATGCAACGGTACGGTTTTCCATGCCGGAGTGGATTATTAATCTCTGGCTGGAACAATACGGCAGAGATGTGACTGAACGCATGTTGAAAACTTCATTGCAGGATAATGAGGTTACGGTCCGTGTAAATGAAAATTTATTACCTGAACAGCAGAAGGATATGATAAAACGCTGGCAGGCAGCAGGTGTTCAAGTGAAATGCCACCCATATGTATCATATGCATATGCTTTATCGGGTGGTTATGGAGTACAGGAATTGTACGGCTATCAGGAAGGCTATTTTGCTGTTCAGGATGTCAGTTCCATGTTGGTTAATGAATGCGCCGGCATCTGTCGGAATGGTATTATCATTGATGTGTGTGCGGCACCGGGAGGAAAATCCATGCATGCGGCAACGAAATTGAAAGATGGCGGAGTGGTACACGCATGCGATGTTTCGGATTATAAAGCTGATAAAATACGTGAAAATGTAGAACGTATGAAGTTGGATAATATTCAGGTACATGTGGCGGATGCCACAAAAGAAGTGCCGGAATTTGTGGGGGTGGCAGATGTGGTTTTGGCAGATGTGCCCTGTTCCGGGCTTGGTGTACTTGGCAAAAAAGCAGATATTAAATACAGACTTACCAAAGAGCAGACAGAGGAAATCGTTGAATTACAGCGTAAGATAATTGCCAATGTGTGCCGATATGTAAAAACGGGTGGTATATTCATTTATAGTACCTGTACCGTAAACCGGGCAGAAAATAATGACAATGTAAAATGGATAACGGAGAATTATCCCTTGGAAGTAATTCCGTTGGAAGAGGAACTGCCTCTTTCTCTGCGGGATTCTGTAGGAGAAGACGGTACATTACAGTTGTTCCCCGGTGTACATGAATGCGATGGATTTTATATTGCAAAGTTAAGAAAAGTTTAAACTGATCGTGAGAAGAAAAATGGTTGATGTGAAATCCCTGACATTACAGGAATTAAAAACCGAATTAACAACTATGGGTGAAAAGGCATTCCGGGCCGGACAGATGTATGAATGGATGCATAAAAGGCTGGTGGAAGATTTTGATGAAATGACCAATTTGCCCCAAAGTTTAAGAGAAACCTGTAAGGAACGGTTTCAATATACAAAGTTGAAAGCGGTGCAGGTGCAGGAGTCGAAAATTGATGGCACGAAGAAGTTCTTATTTGCCTTGCCCGACGGAAATTATGTGGAAAGTGTGTGGATGAAATACCATCATGGAAATTCTGTGTGTATTTCCTCGCAGGTCGGATGTAAAATGGGGTGTCGCTTCTGTGCATCTACTTTAGACGGCTGGGAACGTAACCTATTGGCTTCTGAAATGTTGGAACAGATTTATGCGATTACGAGACTGACAGGAGAAAGGGTTTCCAATGTGGTTGTAATGGGTACCGGTGAACCTATGGATAATTATGATAACCTGGTACGTTTTATTGAATTATTAACCAATGCAGACGGTCTTAATATCAGTCAGAGAAATATTACAGTTTCAACCTGTGGGATTGTGCCCGGAATAAGGAAGCTTGCTGAAGAAGGATTGCAGATTACTTTGGCATTGTCCTTGCACGCCCCTAATGATGAAAAACGTAAAGAGTTAATGCCGGTTGCAAAGAAATATTCATTGCAGGAAGTATTGGAAGCTTGCGACTATTATTTTGAAAAAACCGGACGACGGATTAGTTTTGAATATGCACTGGTAGGCGGAGTAAATGATAACGAAGGGGAAGCAGATGAGCTGATTTCCCTCTTGCAGGGAAGAAATTGCCATGTAAATTTGATTCCCGTAAACCCCATAAAAGAAAGGGATTATGTCTCTTCAAACCGCAAAGACGTCGAACGGTTTAAAAATAAACTTGAAAAAAGTAAAATTCAATGTACAATAAGAAGGGAAATGGGCAGAGATATTGATGGTGCCTGTGGACAGCTTAGAAGACGCCATGTTCTGAATGAACATTAGGAGGATAAAGAAGTGATTAGGGCTTTTTCCATAACGGACATAGGAAGGAAAAGACAACTGAATCAGGACTTCGTTTTTACATCTGAATTGCCTTTGGGATGTTTGCCAAATCTTTTTGTGGTGGCCGACGGAATGGGTGGTCACAAAGCAGGTGACTACGCATCAAAGTATACGGTAGAAACCATTATTGAAGAGGTCGGTATGGCTCGTAACAAGGAGCCGGTAGAGATTCTTGGCAAAGCAATTCAGAGAGCTAATGAAAAGGTGCGCCGCAAAGCGATGGAAGATGAAAACATGGTGGGCATGGGAACTACTGTGGTGGCATCTACATACAAGGATGGAATTCTTTATGTGGCTAACGTGGGAGACAGCAGACTTTATGTGGTAAATGATGAAATCCGGCAGATAACCAGAGATCATTCCCTTGTAGAGGAAATGATACGCATGGGAGGAATTGACCGGGTATCGGCAAGGAATCATCCGGATAAGAATATTATTACCAGAGCTGTAGGGGCTATGGATACGGTGAACGTAGATTTCTTCGAAGTGGAATTACAGGCAGGGGATATTGTATTAATGTGTTCCGATGGTCTGACCAATATGATAGAAGATGAAGAAATTCTTAATATTTTAAAAAGGGAAAAAGGTCTGGAACATAAGGCTGAGGAGTTAATAAAGATTGCAAATTTAAACGGCGGCAAAGATAATATAGCCGTAGTATTGATTGAACAGATATAGTTGTGAGGTAAGATATGATTAAAATGGGTATGATGATAGGAGACCGTTACGAAATACTGGAATCCATCGGAACCGGCGGTATGTCAGATGTATATAAGGCAAAATGTCATAAACTTAATCGTTTTGTGGCAGTAAAAGTGTTGAAGCAGGAGTTTAGTGAGAGTACAGAATTTGTTTCAAAGTTCCGTACGGAAGCACAGGCTGCTGCAGGATTAATGCATCCTAATATTGTAAACGTTTATGATGTCGGTGAAGAAAACGGCATTAATTATATTGTTATGGAGCTGGTAGAGGGTATTACGTTAAAGCGTTATATTGAAAAGAAGGCCCGCCTCTCCGTAAAAGAAGCTGTCAGCATAGCTATTCAGATTTCCATGGGTATTGAAGCTGCCCATAACAATAATATTATTCATCGCGATATTAAACCCCAGAATATTATTATCAGCAAGGAAGGTAAAGTAAAGGTAACCGATTTCGGTATTGCAAAGGCGGCTACCAGTAATACCATTACTTCCAATGTAATGGGTAGTGTACATTATACTTCACCTGAGCAGGCAAGAGGTGGTTTCAGTGATGCAAAGAGTGATATTTATTCACTTGGTATTACCATGTTTGAAATGCTTACCGGACGTGTTCCGTTTAACGGAGATACAACAGTAGCCATTGCGATTAAACATATTCAGGAGGAAATGCCTTCACCCCGTAACTATGTTCCGGAGATTCCCATCAGCGTGGAACAGATTGTATTAAAGTGTACACAGAAGAGTCCGGACAGACGTTATCAGAAAATGCCTGAATTGGTTGAGGATTTAAAGAAATCTTTAATCAGTCCCAACGAAGATTTTGTAAAACTGGATAGTGGGGAAAAGAGTGCGGTTACCAGACCTATGTCGGATACGGAACGTGCACAGATTAAGAAGAGTTCAGCCGTGCGTAGTCTGGATGCACCGATTACGGCTGCGGCAGCAGGCGGAATTGCCTTACAGAATACGGATAATATGTCCGAACGTAAAAATGTCTCTTCGCAGGGAAAGCCTGTACTTGAGAAATCTGCTGTGCAAAAGAAGGCTTCTGCGCAGTCAAAAGAAGTTTTAAGTGAACGTCAGAAACGTGCTAAGAAAGAGGAAGAAATCGTAGCAAGAAAGAAAACTGCCGCAAAGACCAAGAAACCTTCGACAGAAGTTTATGATGATGACGATGATGATTCTCCCGTAGAAAAACTGAAATCTGTATTGATTATTATTATTGCAGTGATAATCGGTTGTATTGTTTTATATTTTGCTGGCATGGCTGCCGGAATTTTTGGAAACGGCAATGCAGATTCTCAACAGCCTGAAGCGGTAAATGTACCGAATCTGGTTGGTGATACGTTGGAGGAAGCAAAAGAATCATTAGAACTTTTAGGCTTGACCTATGAGGTTGAATATGTTGCATCGGAAGGAAGCCGTGAAAATACGGTGCTTTCTACCAACCCCAGTGCTAATATGGAAGTGGAAGCAAACAGCAAGGTTGTTTTATCCGTTTGTATGAACGGAGAAGGTGTTCTTGTTCCCAATGTGGTAGGCCGTTCGGAAGCAGAAGCTACTGCTTTGTTGGAGAAAGAAGGCTTTGTGGTTGTGAAGGAGGAGGAATACAACGATGTATACGCAAAAGGTAACGTTGTATCACAAGAACCTGTGGGCGAAAGCATGTTAAGTCGTGAGAGTACGGTTACCATCGTTATCAGTAACGGAAAGGTTAATACGGATGTATCCATGCCGAATCTGGTTGGAATGACGGAAGAAGCGGCCAAAGAAACCTTAAGTGAATTGGGGTTAGTGTGTGAATCAGTAAGCGAAGCCTACAATAATGACATTGAAGCAGGTCTGGTTTGTCGTCAGAGTGTAACAGAAAAGGCGACTGTTGAAGAAGGAACAACTGTGTCCTTAACCTTAAGTGCAGGACCTGAACCCAGATATTATGACTGTAATATAAGTGTTGCGGCACCGCCCAGATTTACCGGCGGTACAGCAACGGTAATATTAAGAGCACCTGACGGAAGCGAATTGTGGAATTCCACAACGGCAACTTTCCCTGTACAGATTAACTTAAGCCAGATTTATGGCGTGCCCAAGGGTACATTATCCATTACTTACACGGTTTATGTACAGGAAGAAGTATATGATGCTGCCGGCAATCTGACTATTCAGAATGTTCCGGCCCAGGATACGTATGAGCAAGAGGTAACATTTGAGTAATGGATGTTAAAAAAGGTAGAATAGTAAAAGGAATCGCCGGTTTTTATTATGTGCATGTGCCTCACGAAGGATTATATGAATGCAAAGCCAAGGGAGTCTTCCGCAAAGACGGAAAAAAACCTTTGGTAGGTGATGATGTAGAATTAAAGTGCTTGGATGTTGACAAAATGCTTGGAAACATCACGGCACTTTTGCCGCGTAAAAGTGAGTTGATTCGTCCTTCGGTGGCCAATATTGATCAGGCATTAATTGTGTTTGCGGTTAGTAAGCCCATGCCCAATTTTAATTTGTTGGATCGCTTTTTAATCATGATGCAGAGCCAGGGACTGAGTTGTACAATATGTTTTAATAAAAGTGACATGGCGGATGAGAGTGAAATTGAAGAAATAAGACAGGCCTACGAAGCCTGTGGAAATAGGGTTTTATTCGTAAGTGCCCGGGAAGAAACCGGTCTGGAAGAAGTCCGGGATGTCATCAGCGGAAAAACAACTGCTGTGGCGGGGCCCAGTGGTGTGGGAAAATCCTCCCTGATTAATAAATTGTGCGGTTGTGAAATGATGCAGACCGGAGAAATCAGTGCAAAAATCGGCAGAGGAAAGCACACAACCAGACATACGGAGCTGTTTGCGGCAGAAAGCATCGGCGAAGAAACCTATTTGATGGATACTCCGGGATTTAGTTCGTTGATGTTGTTTTTGGAAGATAAAGCAGAATTGTGCAGATATTATCCGGAGTTTGATGAATATGAAGTAAGTTGTAAGTTTCAGGGATGTTCACATATCAGTGAGCCGGTATGTGGTGTTAAAGATGCACTGGCAGAAGGAAAGATAAGCCGGTTGAGATATGAGAATTATAAGTTGCTTTATGAAGAATTGAAGGCACAGAAGAAGTATTAAGATATTATCAGAAAAAAGTTTATCGTATTCGGAATGATGGATGAAATATGTTAGAACCGCAGAAAGGTAGAAATGTTATGAAAGAAAGAATTCTTGCACCCTCAATTTTGTCTGCAGACTTTACAAAACTGGGGGAAGAGATTAAGTGTGTAGAAGAGGCGGGAGCCAAATACTTGCATTTTGACGTGATGGATGGTATGTTTGTTCCTTCTATTTCTTTTGGCATGCCTGTTTTGAAATCAATCCGTAAGGCATCGGATATTGTATATGATGTGCATTTGATGATTGTGGAGCCGGAGCGTTATGTGGAATATTTTAAAAATTCCGGTGCGGATTTGATTACCGTGCATATTGAAACGTTAAAAGAACCGGAGACTGTGTTGAAACAAATCAGGGATTTGGATGTTAAAGTAGGACTTGCTTTAAATCCGGAAACTGATGTGGTAAAAGTATATCCTTATCTTCATCTGATTGATATGGTATTGGTTATGACCGTTCATCCCGGTTTTGGCGGACAGAAGTATATTCACGATTGTACCGCAAAGATTGCGACACTGGCTGTAAAGCGGGAAGAACTTGGTCTTGATTATGATATTGAAGTGGATGGCGGCATTGGTGAGAGTACCATTGATGAGGCCATGAATGCAGGTGCAAACATTCTTGTGGCCGGTTCCAGTGTTTACAGTGGAGATGCTTATGGGAATGCCAAGAAGCTGATTGCAAAGTTTTAAGAATAAAAGATGAAAGGATATGAAAATGAAATTTTTTCAGAAATACAGGGAAATCATAATTTATCTGGTTGTAGGTGTATTAACCACCATTGTTTCCTGGGGGGCATGTTTTGCAGCGAAGTTATTTCTTGACCCTACGCAGGAACTTCAGAATTTTATTATCAATACCATTGGCTGGGTGGCAGGCGTGGTGTTTGCATATCCCTTAAACCGTAAATGGGTATTTAACAGTAAAAACGACAAAATCATGAAAGAATTCCTGGGTTTTGCAACTTCAAGACTTTCAACATGGATTTTGGATATTTTGATTATGTGGTTCTTTGTAAATATCTGCCCGTTAAATAATATGATTATCAAAGTCTGCAACCGGATGAATATTAATCTGGTCAATGCGGACATGGATTCAATTAACTACTGGGTGGTAAAAATTTTAATATCGGCAGTACTGGTTACGATTTTGAACTATGTGTTCAGTAAGCTGTTTATTTTTAGAAAGCCTAAGAAAGCTACGGAAGAAGAATAAAAGATAAGGAGATAGATAAATATGAAATTAGGTATCGTGGGGCTCCCCAACGTAGGAAAAAGTACATTATTCAATTCACTGACCAAGGCAGGTGCGGAATCGGCAAACTATCCTTTCTGTACCATTGACCCTAATGTGGGTATCGTATCGGTGCCGGATGAGAGAATCAAAAGATTAGGTGAATTATACAATACGAAAAAGGTTACTCCTGCAGTGATTGAATTCGTAGATATTGCAGGCCTTGTAAAAGGTGCTTCCAAAGGTGAAGGTTTAGGCAATCAGTTTCTTAGTAATATTCGTGAAGTGGATGCGATTGTACATGTGGTTCGCTGTTTTGAAGACAGTAATGTGGTTCATGTAGACGGAAGTGTATCTCCCGTAAGAGATATTGAAACCATTAATTTGGAATTGGTATTTTCCGATATTGAAATTTTGGAGAGAAGAATTGCCAAAACAAGCAAGGGTGCAAGAAACGATAAGACATTGGCAAAGGAACTTGCATTACTGGAAAGATTGAAAGCGTTTTTGGAAGAAGGAAAGCTTGCAAAGTCTTTTGAAACCGAAGATGAGGATGAAGCGGACTGGTTAAAATCTTATAATTTGTTAACTGCAAAGCCTGTTATCTATGCGGCAAATGTTGCAGAAGATGATTTGGCAAATGACGGAGCAGATAATGCCCATGTGCAGGCCGTGCGTAGCTTCGCAGCGGAAGACGGAAGTGAAGTTTTTGTAATCTGTGCACAGATTGAGCAGGAAATTGCAGAATTGGACGATGATGAAAAAGCAATGTTTTTGGAAGAACTTGGACTTTCTGAATCAGGCCTTGAGAAGTTAATTGCAGCAAGCTATCGTATTCTCGGATTAATCAGCTTTCTTACCGCGGGCGAAGATGAGTGTCGTGCATGGACCATTAAGGTTGGTACCAAGGCACCTCAGGCAGCCGGTAAAATCCATACCGATTTCGAACGTGGTTTCATTAAGGCAGAAGTTGTGTCTTATGAAAATTTAATGGAACAGGGTTCCATTGCCGCTGCCAAGGAAAAAGGTCTTGTGGGACTGGAAGGTAAAGAGTATGTGGTACAGGACGGAGATGTAATTTTATTCCGTTTTAATGTATAACAAATATCTTACGGAGTTATTGCAAATTAAGTTAATCGGATGAGACAATACTGTCCCATTAATAAAATAGGGCATTTCAGAGGTTAGTCCAAATATATCTTTTTAATCAGTTACGGTAAAATTGGTGGA
>CAZYVY010000014.1:0-34614 GCA_964651555.1 uncultured Lachnospiraceae bacterium
AGCAGTTGAAGAAGCACCTTCTGAAAGCACAACTTCACCATCTGCACCGATTACACGTACCTCTTTGTCTCTAATCTGTTCGTTAATAAAAAAATCGTTAATGACCTTGCACCTCCATAAAAGATTGTTTAATAAAGATAAAAAGTGGATAGCATAAACTATCCACTCGAAAATACAAAATTAGGGCTCGCGCCTTATTTTATAAAAATCATGAACGCCTGAAACGCAATTGTCGCAGGGTGAGAGTGGATAACTCTGCTTGCTGTTGGTCGCATTGACCGTAAGTAAATGTAACATAGTTTGGCGAGGAAGTCAACAGTTTTTTTGTTTTATTTTAATTAGTGCGGCATTATAGGTCTTATTGCTTATGTTTTTAAGTATTTAACAAAGATATTTTTATTACATAATCATAAATCACAAAAGTCTCCTATGAGTTCATGTTATCATAGGAGACCCTCATTATTCATTCTGCAGTCTCAACGTTATTGAGTTTCATGGATGAATCGATTTTTTCGAGTGTGGTAATAAAGAAAATCCAGATACTTTATTTTTTCCTCTGCCGTATCGGCTGATAATTTCCTGTCAATTTCTTCGAAAGAAATACATGCATCGCTGTCGTAATGATATTTATAATCATCAATGTTTCCTTTTCTTTTCACCACATATTCAGTATAATCCAGGCTGAGTTGAGTTTCATCTTCCCAAAAGGCATTCACACATGTTCCGTCCCAAAAGATAGAGTCCGCTATTTTTCTGCATTCCGTATCCAAATTCCGTAGGAGAATAAGCCTCCGCTGCCGATAAGGCAGTGCTTTCGCTCAGAAAGCAGGATATTGAGGCCACCGCCTGCGTAACCATTCATGTAATTGTGTTTTCCGATTGCCAAAACACTATGATTATACAGATGAACCATTAAACGATAATCGAATTTGCTCTCACATAAATAACCCAGCGAATTGTCACCATAAAAAGTAATGGTACTGTTAATAATTTTTACAGATGGTTTGCATACAAGAATGTTTCCTTTTCCCCTAAAAATGATCTTTGAGTTAATCAGTTGAGGAGGCGTACCCATAAAATAGTTTTCGCTCTTCAGATTTTGCAGCATTTTTTCTGTGTTGATCACTTCCATGTTAAAGTCCTCTTACTACGCTTAATATTTAAAAGTTCTGTCTGAACGTACTTTTTTGATTTATACAACTGCTTTTTGTTGAATAATGCGGCATTCCAGGCCGGTCATTCAACAAAAAACACCGTTCCACAGCAGAAAATTCTGCCGTGAAACGGTGTTAAATATACTAATATCCTTTATAGACTTTACATTATGCCATACAAATAAAGCACCTGTGCTGTCATGACTTGTCAAGTCCTTTCTATATATTTTAGTTTACTTCACTTAGAAATACTTGTCAATTTTGAAATTGGATCCTTACCAAATTGAATGTTATATGGATATTTTAACTTCATAAAGAACCGTGTAAAAACGTCGGCACTTAGCGAATACAAATGAAATGCAGTATAAGTTTAGTATCCGTTACGTTGATTGAAGGATGCACCATTGGGTGAGTGTCGTTCAAGCCACAAAAAGCAATAAAAAACTTTCTTTAATTATTCATTTTGTCTCCAGCACTCCAAGAGCATCGTACATCTCATCTGATGGGAACTTTCTGTAAATTTCCTCGAAGCATCCGGAGATAATCTCAAGTTCTTCTACTTCCAGTTCGTTTAGGCAAGTGATTATCTCGCTCTCATCTTCTCCAAACGCTTCCATGAGGGGATTGATAAGATACTTCACAATATCCATGCCCTGTGTATCAGTTTCCTTCCACCATTTAATCAGACTCTCTATTCTGTTTTTATCCACATCAATCACCAACCTCTCTTTGCTTGGCATCTGGGAATATTGTATCAATATTGTGATTGTCATCTTTAAATATGCCTACTGTAAATATACCATCATCCCTCAATTCTTACAATGCGGAACTTTTGATCTTCTTTTTTATTCTATTATATCAAACTGCATATTTTAGTTGCAAAATTCAAAAAGGGAAGAGTCTCATCGCTCTTCCCTTCCGGATACATATTATTTTTACTTCGCTTCCTTAAAAGTAGCACATGCTGTTCCGGCACTGTTCATTGCACCATTTCCTAAGATATCAACCTTCTTCGCTACGCACTTATAATTGTTATTATACATGCATTTTACCGCTTCACAATCAATGCTGATGGTTGCGCTTGGATGCTTGGTTGTATTGGTGTAAGAATCACCTTTTACAGGTACAAAGCTTTCACAGCATGTACCTTCTGTAGTGTCGGCATGCTTACCGCCTACCATGATGTCACCCTTGCAACAATAATGGTCCTTATTATAGGTACATGTTTCCGCTTTACAACTTAATTCTGCCATGGCAAAACCTCCTTTTATAATCTAAAAGTTAGTTTCACCATGGCAGTTAATTTTTATACATTATTAAATTTTAAATTCCTTGAATTACTGTATTGCGCTGTGGCGTAAGTTTTGTAATTCGATGCGGACCGTTTAAGAACGTCGGCACTTATTGAGAAGACTTGTTTACTAGGCTTCGAAATTAGTGTCCGCTACGATTCTTAACCGAGCGAGAGCGTGTCCGTAGCGAATACAAAACTTACGCCACAGCACTCAGACAATTTTAAAATTATTTCTGCTCTTCCACAGTCACCTTGCGGATTTCCTTGGTGCGGATTTCTTCGCAGATATCCTTGATAAAGTCAGCCAAATCCTTCTGTCCTTCATCCCCTGCAAAACGGCTTCTTACGGATACCTTACCCTGTTCTTCTTCCTGCTGTCCCACAACCAACATATAAGGTACTCTTGCCATTCTTGTTTCACGAATCTTGTAACCAATCTTTTCGGAACGATTATCGATGGTTGCAAGGATACCGTTCTTCTTAAGTTCAGCAAGTACTTTCTCGCCGTATTCTGCATATTTTTCAGAAATCGGAAGTACACGAACCTGCTCAGGACAAAGCCATGTAGGGAATTTACCTGCATATTTTTCAATTAACCATGCAAGAGTTCTTTCATAACATCCCATAGATGTTCTGTGAATGATATAAGGACGAACCTTATCACCGTTCTGGTCAATGTAGTACATATCAAACTGTTCCGAAAGAAGAGCATCCCACTGAACGGTAATCATGGTATCTTCCTTACCGTATACGTTTTTGGTATTGATATCTACCTTAGGGCCATAGAAAGCAGCCTCTCCCACATCCTCTGTAAAAGGAATCTCTAATTCATTTAAAATATCGCGGATGTGCTGTTCGGTTTCTTCCCAAACTTCAGGCGCACCGATGTATTTTGCACTGTTATCGGGATCCCACTTAGACAAGTGGTAGGTTACGTCTTCTTCTACACCAAGAGTTGTTAAGCAGTGTTTTGCAAGTGCAAGACAATTCTTAAACTCTTCTACCATCTGGTCAGGTCTTACAATTAAGTGACCTTCGGAAATCGTAAACTGGCGAACACGGGTTAAACCGTGCATTTCACCGGAATCTTCGTTTCTAAACAAGGTTGAAGTTTCACCATAACGGATGGGAAGATCACGATATGACTTCTGTCCTGCCTTAAATACATAGTACTGGAACGGACAGGTCATGGGACGAAGTGCAAATACTTCTTTATCCTTCTCTTCATCACCCATTACAAACATACCTTCTTTGTAATGATCCCAGTGTCCTGAAATCTTGTACAAATCACTCTTCGCCATAAGAGGTGTCTTGGTACGTACATAACCCCACTCATTATCCTCTAAATCTTCAATCCAACGCTGCATGGTCTGGATCATCTTAGCACCCTTAGGCATAAGCAAAGGAAGCCCCTGTCCGATTACGTCAACAGTGGTAAAAAGTTCCATTTCACGGCCGATTTTGTTATGGTCTCTGTTCTTGATATCTTCCAAATATGCAAGATAATCTTCCAATTCTTCCTTCTTTGCAAAAGAAGTACCATAGATTCTCTGTAACATAGCGTTATCAGAGTTTCCGCGCCAATATGCACCTGATGAAGAAGTAAGCTTAAAAGCCTTAATTGTCTTGGTGCTCATTAAGTGAGGACCTGCACAAAGGTCTGTAAATTCACCCTGGCTGTAGAAAGAAATTTCAGAACCTTCGGGAAGGTCTCTGATTAATTCTACCTTGTAAGGTTCATTTCTGTCTTCCATAAACTTAATTGCTTCTTCTCTGCTTAAGGTAAAGCGTTCCAAAGCCTTGCCTTCTTTGATGATTTTTTTCATTTCAGCTTCGATTTTATCAAGGTCATCTCTTGAGAAAGCCGCATGGTCGAAGTCATAGTAAAAACCGTTGTCAATAGAAGGTCCTATGGTAAGCTTTGCTTCCGGAAACACTCTCTTAACCGCTTCTGCCATAACGTGGGCTGTAGTATGACGATATACAGCAAGTCCCTTAGGATCGTTTGCTGTTAAAATATTTAACTCACAGTCAGCATCGATGACAGTTCTTAAGTCTTTTACCTCTCCGTTCACTTCACCTGCACATGCCACACGTGCAAGACCTTCGCTGATATCCTTTGCAATATCAATAATAGCCATTGCCTGACCATATTCTTTGACACTTCCGTCTTTTAATGTAATCTTCATCTTTATATCCGCCTTTCTATGCAACACCTTTCAAACAGCATTGCCTAATCTATTCTATCAAAGAGCAACTGCTCTTCCACAATCCGCGCCGCACTTGCCACTAACTTCGTGCACGGTCTGGACTGATAATATTCCTTGGTACGCTCCGACGGTACTGCGCTCTTTTCTTTTGAGAGAATTCCCAAAAGCTCACGACAGATAATACTTCCGTTTTCTTCGGTAAAACTGTCGCTTAAGCTCCGCACCGTCTCGTAAGTTCGCCCTTGCGCAGTTTTATCTTTAGGGTCTGTATTTCCTTCTTTTAAGCCTTCCAACAATGCCATAGCCGATACTGTTCCGCACACTTCGCGCATTCTTCCCATACCGCCTCCCATAGGGCTTGCCAGCTTCAATGCATCCTCTTCGCTCATTCCAAATAAATCCGCATAGGTTGCAAACACCGCCTGGGCACAGTTGTATCCGGCTTCAAATTTGTTTACTGCTTCATCAACTCTGCTTTTCATCGTAGTTATTATTTGCCTAAAAGCAAATTTCACTCCTAATCTTAAGTCTGTCTTTTATCACGAAAACCGATGCATCATAAAATGCATCGGCTTTACCTTTTCATTTTTAATTACTTTCCACAGCACTTCTTGTACTTCTTGCCGCTGCCGCAAGGACAGGGATCGTTGGGATATACCTTGTCTTCTTTTACAATGGTTGTAGAAGACTTCTGTTCTTTGTAAAGAGCCTTCTTGGTCTCTTCATCAAAAATTTCGTCCCATTCAGGTAAGTCATAAAGCCAATCTGCATCAGCGCCTACCATGTTTTTATAAAGAAGTTCCTTATCGAAAGCGAGACTTACTTCGGTGTTCTCTTCCATGGTTTCAATGGGGTTGGGTGTCTTTAAACTATCGTTGATACCATCTAAGAAACCGGTCATAAACATTAAGTCTGTTTTGTACTTGGTTGCAAGTTCTGAAACGGTTCCCTTTACTTCTTCATCGGGATTTGCAAGCAACTGCTTGTAGATTTCTTTTTCTTTTACAAAATACTTGCTCCATAAGTTCTGCAACTGCCCCTTGTTTGCAGTCTGACTATATGCCTGTGCTCTCCATAATTCCAATAATAACATGTTTTAGTCCATCCTTTTCTTTTATCTTTCCATAAGAAATGGTGAAGTTCTCCTCACACTGTCTCTTAGTATATAACATTTTTTCAAATCTGAAAAGGGGTGTTTTCAGATTGCTACGGCTTTTTTTCTGTGTTATACTGTTTTTATCATATTCCAAAAACATAATTTTAAAAAAAGCGAGTGATTTTATATGAAAAATAACATGAAACGTATTCTGGCACTGGTTACCGTAATCATAATCATGTGCTTCATCATTGCAACTTTTATCATTGCCTGCCTTGACTTTCCCGGCAAAGAAACCGTATTTTTCGGTTGTATACTTGGCGTTATTTTTCTCCCCATCTTTGCATGGTTTTTCATGTGGATGTACAGCGTTTTAACCCAAAAGAAAAACATTGCCTCTTTCCGAAGCGAAGAAATGGAAGAAACCATGCGTCAGGCAGATGAAATCCGTAATCTCCGTAAGCAGGAAGATTCAAATCAAAACAATAATAAAAACGGTGAATAAGGGTCGGATAACGGCCCTTTTTTATTCTTCCAATACAGTAGTCGCATATTCAACAGAGGCAAGACTTTCGCCACTAAAGATAAAGCGGAGTTCCATACCACCCTTTGTATACACATACACGCCTGCACGTTCCACATAATGCTCCCCATAAAGCGCAAGTACGTCTTCCTTGGCCATACCGATATATGCACCCTCTTGAGTGGTAACGGTATCATCCTTAAAATAAATATAAGAAACCAAATCATTGGCTCCGTTAGGATAGGTGGATACCTCAAAGCTGTTGTAGGTATAAATCTTATCCATACCCTCAAAAGCACAACTTTTTACTTCATAATAATGCACCGGTTCTCCCAAAGCATCCAGAAATTCATTGGTATTCATATCCGGAGCAATAGTTACTCCCTGATAAACAAACTTATAATCATCCAACGATGTATTGTTGGTCTGCACAGGTGCTGTGGCATCACCTTCCATGGCATTTTCTCCCATAGCATCCACATTCCCCATAGTTTCCTTGTAATCACCCAACACGGTTTCCATATCAGATACGGTATCATTCATGCCCACTACCGTATCCGCAGCTTCTTCTGCCGGATTAGAACATGCAGTAAAAAGCACGGCAGAAAATACTGCCAACATAATTATTCCAACTTTTTTCATTTTACTCCTCCTTTAATGCTTCCAATTCTTCCTTTTCATGATAAAAATTTTCCAGTTTCACTTCCCATTCTGCAGCAAGTGTTTCTTCGTTGCTACGATTTTCCAGCCCACATTCTTCTGCAAGCCATGCGCCAAAATAGTCCGTAAGTTTTACCGCACCGTACAGATTTAAATGCAATCCGGCATCATAAGTGTCCGTGCTGAAATCCAACCCGATTTCTTCCGTATGCTCCAAAAAATTAATGTACTTCAAATTATGCTCCGCTGCGTAATTCTCTACCTGCTCATCCCATTCATCATACCACACCGGATATAGACTGGGTGCCTTAATTAATACGAGTTCCACATCATTTTCTTCGCAAAGTGCTACCATTTTATCCAAATACATCCATGCATTTTCGCCAAAAGAATAATCCCCCAATATTTTACCTTCCGGAATATATTCCACCGGCTGGACTCCCACCTGCATATAATATCCGTTATGTCCTACGGTCTCTGTCCTAAACAGATATTGAAAATCTTCTTGTTCCAATTCACTCCAACGATCATGATAACGTAAGATAGGAAATACATATTCAATAAAATTCTCATCCTCCATCATTGATGCCCGTATACTATCCACCTTAGATGATGACCACCGCATTCCATCCAGCGTCATGCGGTTGTAAGCCTCTTTCTGGGGTTCATTATATTGCAACGACAATACATTGAACACAACCACATCCGGCTTTTCATATTGGAAGGTTTCTTCCATCAGATAATAGGACTGCCATATTAACTGCTGGGCACTGCCACGGATATAAGCATTGATTCCGTAATTTTCCCAAAGAGTGGCAGGTACAAAGTTCTCATATACCTCACAGTCTCCGATAAACACCACGTCAAAGTCCTTTTCTTCCCCGTAGTATTCACCAATCAGGGCACCTTCTTTAATATCGCCCATATATTTGGGCATCACCAGCCGCTGAACCAAACCAAGCACCAGCAGAATAACCATGACTCCCAGTGCCGGAACAATCAAACGCTTTATACGCTCTCTCTTCTTTTCTTTCATGTCATTCTCCTTTTTCAAGGACTAAAACTGATTATAAATAAACTGGCTCGCATCATATCCGCTACCATATGCGCCGAATACAATAATCGCAATAAACAGACTGCC
The DNA here is from genome assembly GCA_964651555.1 of uncultured Lachnospiraceae bacterium. Classification (GTDB taxonomy): domain Bacteria; phylum Bacillota; class Clostridia; order Lachnospirales; family Lachnospiraceae; genus UBA3766. The sequence goes on from CAZYVY010000014.1 coordinate 8,079, forward strand.
AAATATCAACATTTGTAACACTACCGGTTTTGTGGCAATCCGCTCTCTTACACTTCCTTTTCTCTGCACCATGCTGATACCAAATAAAATCAATGTTCCGATAATCAGCAGGATGTAATCATGCACTCCAAGACCAAGATTCCATATACCTTCACGAAATACTTCTCCTGCATTCCAATCCGTAAACATACTTCCAAACATCCTAAATGTCATGGGTACGTCCCGGTAACAGTCCAACATTCTTAACGAGCACATCAACAAAAAGGTTCTTACAACCTGAAAAGCTCTAAACCACGTTTTATCTTTGACCGGAAAACGCGCATGGAATTTTTCATATAACGGCTCACATTCCTGGGATAACATGATAAAAAAGCAGTTTCCCAATCCCCAGACAACAAAGTTCCATGCCGCACCATGCCAGATACCCGTCACAAACCATACCGCAATGGTTGCTGCATAAACAGGAACCCTTTTACCAATCTTTTCACCAAACACTTTACGGCTCCACTTGGAAAACTTCAACATAGGTTTACAAACCGAAACCGGATAAAACAAATACTCCGTAAACCAGCTGCCGAGAGAGATGTGCCATCTGCGCCAGTATTCTTTAATACCTTTTGAAAAATAGGGACGTATAAAATTCTCTTTTACGGGAATGCCCAATACCTGCCCAATACCAATGGTAATGTCTATGCCACCGGTAAAATCGGCATACAACTGCAATGCATAAAAAATCATTCCGAGAAATACGTAAAAGCCGGTATAGGTTTCCGGATTCTCAATCAGACTTTTTACTCCGATAAGCATTCTGTCTGCAATGACCAGCTTTTTAAAATATCCCCATAGAATCCTTTGCAAACCAAAACTAACATTCTTCCACGAAAAGAAATGCTTTGCAAACAACCCTTTTTCCAAATCATCATAACGGCTGATTGGTCCCTGAATCAGCTGCGGGAAAAATGATACAAACAATGCAAACTTAAACAGATTACGTTGAGCAGGATATTTTCCCCTGTGTATATCAATCAGGTAACCCATACTCTGAAAGGTATAAAAAGAAATTCCCAGAGGTAACAGCAAATCCTGAAACGCCAGTTGTGTTTCACTTCCCGTCCACTGCAAAACCGTATTGATATTGGCTATGGCAAAGTTGGTATATTTTAAAACGGCAAGAATGCCGAAATTTAATACAAGGGTTGCCACCATAAGTCCAAATCTTTTATTCTTTTGTTTCTCTTTGTAGACCTTCTTGGCCTCTTTGGACAATTCTTTCTTGTGTTCCGCAAGATATTTTTTCTGTGTTTCATGATTCTTCTGTATCAACAGTCCGGCACCATATGTGGACAATGTTGTAATTCCGATAAAAATAAAACATTCCCATCCTGCAAAAGCATAAAAAACATAACTTGCAAGCAAAAGAAGCATCCACTGGCACTTTTTCGGTATTATGTAATATAACAAAAATAAAGCCAGTAAAAAGCCAAGAAAACCATAGGATGTAAACAGCATCTTTTATTCTTCCTCTAATCTTTCAATGAGTTCATAAAGTGCTTCTGCCGAATTAAAATTCTCAGGAACAATATGTTCCGCAGAAATCACCACATCGAAGGCTTCATTGATTTCGGAAATCAAAGTGACAATATCGAAAGAATCCAAAATTCCTTCGTCAACCAGCCCATTATGATTCATAAAATCAATTTCCGGATGCAAATCCGATAAAATAGCTATTAACTCTTCCATAATTCCTCCATATTATTTTGTTTTATGATTTTCATACCGCTCAAGCAAAGCTTTGCGGTCAATTTTCCCATTTGGTGTTAAAAGCATGGCAGGCAGTTTCTCGCTTTCATTCGGAAGCATATAACGTGGCAGTTTATCCTTTAATGCTTTGATAACAGCGGCTTTCTCCACATCTCCCACATAAAACAGCACAATCTTTTCATCCTGCTTGGCGTATACGCAGGCGCAGGTTTTGATTCCTTCCAACAGATTAACATTGGATTCAATTTCTCCCAATTCAATTCTGTGCCCCATATGCTTAATCTGATAATCCTTACGGGATACAAAAACCAGCTCCCCGTCATCATTCAGCATGGCAATATCTCCGGTACGGTAAATCAGTTCCGGATATGCTTTGTTCAACGGATTCTGCACAAAACTTTCTGCTGTCTTTTCCGGGTTATTATAGTATCCCAAAGTTACAGAAGTACCTCTGATACACAATTCCCCTTTTCGGGCCGGCCGGTTATTTTCATCCAGCAAAAGTATTTCGGTATTTTTAAAAGGTCTTCCGATGGGGATATTCTCCCCTTCTTCAAAAAGGCGTTCCGCCCTATAATAACAACACATGCCCGTACCCTCTGTAGGACCGTATAAATTCACAAAATCCGCTTCCGGCAAGGTGTTCTTCCATAAATTAAACTGTTTTACCGGAAATACCTCACTGCCAAAAGCAATGGTACGCAAATATTCCGGCTTTACGTTTTCAAAAGTACCAAAAGTTGAAATCATGGTCAGGGCAGACACAACCCAGCACACCGTGTTGATTTTTTTCTCATTTAAAAATTCCACCAGTTTTATCGGAAACATAAACAAACTTTTGGGAATTAAGTAAGTCGTTGCACCGAATTTTAAGGTAGGATATATTTCTTTTAAGCATGCATCAAAATACAAAGGCACCTGATTGCCGAAAACCGTGTTTTCATCAAACCGCAACACTTCCGATAACTGTTCAACATAATCCAGCACACTTCTGTGGCATGCCGCCACACCTTTGGGAATACCGGTAGAACCGGATGTAAATACAATATAAATAGGGTCGGTGTCAATTGCTTTATGGCGGATTTCCTGCAAGGCCTCTTCATCTGCTGCCAGATTGGCAATGTCATCATACAGAACCGCCCGGGCATCTGTTGCAAATTGCGTTGCCTTCTGAATCGTTTTATCATCGCAAATCATCAGTTTGGGCTTTACATTGTCAAGAATCAGATTAATTCTTGCCACCGGCATCTGCTCATCAATGGGCACATAAAAACAGCCGCCTTCAATCACTCCGAAAAATGCAGTAATGGTTTTGGGATGTTTATTCATAAAAACAATGACCGGCTCTTTATAGATTCCCTGTCTGTGAAGATATGTACCCACGGAACGTGTCTGTTCATACACTTCCTGAAACGTCAAACCATCCTTTTCATTCGCAAAAGCCAGCTTGTCCGGGCAAATCTCAACAATATGGTCCAAATAATCCAAAACATGATTCTGCATGTAATTTACATCCTTTTTAAATTAATTTTTCATATTTTTTCTTCAAAGCGGCACATTCCATAACAGCTTTCCGCGCCATCACTTCCAACGTATCCAAATATTCCCTTCCTGCAATCCCGGCCCTTTTGGCAAGAGTCAGTTCCGTACAGCCAAGGATCAGAACCTTCGCACCTTTTTCTTTTAAATGGTTCCCTACTGCGTCAAGTTTCTCTTCCGTAATAGGTTTTCCTGCTTTAACCTCATGATAAATCATACTCATGACAAGCTTCTGGGTTGCCTCATCCGGCACAACGGTTTCAATGCCGAAAGCAGCCAGCCCTCTGTCAAACAGCCCGGTTTCCAGCGTACCGTCCGTAGCAAGAATTCCCACTTTGGTAACGCCTTCTTCCTTAAGATATTCTCCTGTTTCTTTGATGGCATGAATAATAGGAATGTTGCTTCCTTTCATAATTTCGTCCACAAAATAAAATGCCGTATTACAGGGCATGGCAATGATGTCCGCCCCTCTTTCTTCCAACTGCCGGCGTAAGGTCACAATGGATTCTACCGGGCTTTGCGTACTTCTTCCAAGAATAAAATCCGTACGATCCGGAATCCCCGGAACATTTAAAATATCCATTTCTATATGTTCATCATCTTTGGAAGCATCCGTCATTTCAACTGCCATCTGCATAAAAATTGCAGTGGCAAGAGGGCCCATTCCACCGATTACACCAAGTTTTTTACTCATTTATATACCTCTAATCCGCATTTACCGTAGGAAACAGGGAATGATCATATACATGACTCCTTCTGACTGCCTCATCCTCAATCAGTTGATTTTCCGACCACATAAATATAATCGTTTTATCCGCCCTGGGTGTAGCATCAAAATGATACCACCCGTCTCCCGTATCCACAAGATTCCAATAATGACTGCTCAGCGTGGAATTTCTCCAAATATCCACATTGGGAATTCCTACCCTCGTTAACATTGCCTTAGCTACACAGGCGTAGGTGTAGCAGTCACCTTTCCGGTATAAAAGACCGTCATATGCCGACTCAACCCAGTTTTCTTTCTGGGAATCACTGATAAAAGAAATACTTCCACGTGTCCAGTAATAGATTGCCTCAGCCTTCTCGTAATCCGTCATTCCGTCGGTAATAATCTGTGCAAGTACACGGTCAACCAACGCATACATACTCTCCATGGAAACCTCTTCATTTCGCTCCGGCATCACTGTAAGCTTAATATCACTGGTTGCCACATTTCCCGCTGAATCCCTTGCTGTGTAAATAACATGATATGTTCCCAGCTCCGCCAGGTTCACGGCACTGTTATCTATTTCAACGGATACTTCACCATCACAGTCATCATACGCACTTACGCCTGCACGGTAAGATACATTTTCACCAAGACATATGGATATGTTTCCGACGCCGAGAATAATCGGCGGCTCTGTATCCGGAATCAATGTCATTGCCGCTGTATTTACGGTGCTGTTTCCGGCAGAATCCGTCGCTTTTATTTCTACTTCCTGTACCCCTTCCAGCGACCAATCCGGTTCGCTTGCATAGGACCATACCACTTCTGTTTCATCTTCCAAATTTTCCGCAAAAACCCACGCTTCCAATGGATGTCCCACATATCCCCCGGCTTCTTTTGTGGTAAACTCAGGGGCTGAAGAATCTGTAATCTCCAAAAATACTTTGCAAACCGTTCCATCGACCTCAAGCCAGACCGGATAGGTTCCCACCCGGTTAAAATTCACATAATGTAACGCTCCATCGGCATAACTGATTTCTCCATCCGCAAGTAAAAACCACTCCGCATCCGGTGTTCCGTTTGCCACATCCCAGACATAAGTCCCGTTCACATCTACTTTAAGGATATTTAATTCCGTGACAAGTCTGGTCTTGTTTCCTCCCGCATCCTCCAGCAGAATTACCACTTCCTGTTGTCCGTATACGGTAAAATCCGGCTCAGTTTCATAAGTTACCTTCACTTCTGTTTCATCCTGTATATCGGTTACAAAATTAAGCGGTGCCCTTACCTCTCCCGTAGAAATACTGACACTTTGTACTGTTGCCACCGGTGCCACGGTATCTTCCACATATAAGGTACAGTTTCTTGTAAAACCGTCCGCTGTTACTTTTAATATGTATTTCCCCGGCACAGATGTATCAAAAGGCGAAGAGTCCTCTGCAAAACATATACTTTGCACATTTCCTTTGATAAAATCTTCTGCCACAACACTTCTTCCGGCTTCCACGGTAAGACTGCCGTATGTTTTGTTCCACATGTACAAAAACAACGCAGCCACGCCTGCATTTAATGCCAGAACAATCACTATGGCAATCCAAACTTTTTTCTTCATAATTTTTCCGAATTCCTTCTTTGCAATAAATGATTTAATCCGCTGTATAACACACAGCGGATTTCATCATACGTATCATACATCTTTTTACACTCTGCTTTTGGCAGTCTTTTCAAATACTTCCAGTTGTTGTAAGACCTGTCCCGCATACTGGGGGTAAGCATGAATCATTTCTTTTAATCTATTCTGTGCATCAAGCGCAATTTCCTTGTTATACTCCATCTGTTTACGCAGACTCTGTCTTCTTTCCACAAGGCTGTGACGGATTTCTACCATTTCTTTTTTATCTACCAATGCTTCCGGCTGGTGAATCCAAATATTCGGATCAACAATATGCAACTTACGCATATGCTCCAGCAATTCTTCGCGGTAAAAAGAAATATCAAATTTGGTTTGTTCAAACCGCTCACGCTCTGCCCGCTCTGACATGTACTGATCCCACAACAGTTTTAATTCCTTGGCACTGTCCACATCAAACTTCATGTGAAGATAATCCAAAAGATTAGTATTATTGACATATCTTATCTTAACGGTATTATGCATATGAATCAGTTTGCCAATGCTTTTCTCTACTTTGGATGCTTCTTTCTGCATGTCAATATTTTTTACAAATAATACCGTAAACGCCACTGCGGCTGCACCTACGGTAAGAATATAGCCTATTCTTGTATCCAATTCAAGTCCAAATTGTAAAATCAATAACATTAGTATGCAGATTGCCGTCGCAACGAGGCAAATAAAAAACACTCCTTTTATGTTGCTAATCATCCCCTTCAATTCGGCTCTGCGATAAAAATATGCCTGCTTTTCGCCCTCCAGACGCCGCATATCCTCTTTTACAAGCTTTTGGTAATCTTCCGCCTGCTTCAATTTATCATAGCCTTCCGGCATGTCATCTTCAATACGCTGCATCAAGGCAAAATCTGCTTCACTCATGTGATTTTCCTGTTTGGAATAATGCATATATTCTTTTTCCATGCGAATCAGTTTTCCGGCACAGTCCTGAATTGGTCCGCGGATATGTTCCGGCAAACGGTCAATTTCATCCGTATCATTCAGGTACGCAGTCACCGAATCATACTCCCGGTTCAACATATCAATTTCGTCCGATGCGGCTTTCATCTGTTCCAGACAGGCACCTATATATCTTTCCCGCTGCACATCATCCGTAAAATTGGATATTTTGTAATATCTGGATTCATCCACATCCCCGTCATATTCTGTTTTTGTCGGTTTTGTACCGAATAACCTATTCCAAAAACCCATTTTATCTCTCCGTTACTGTATACATCTGCGGTAATCATCTTTTAATTTCAAAATAGTCTGATTTACCCAATGTTCATAATCTCTGCTGCCTTCAGCCTTATGCTTGCTCTGTTCCTCCAGCAATTCAGCCCCCGGTCCCTGTTGCCATTTTATGGTTGCTTCCTGCATCTTTTCTTCCAGCTTAAGGGTTACTTCCCTCATCTGCACATCTTCACTGATGGTTCTTATGTATTCACTCTCCGACATAAGGAAACGCTTTGCTGCAGCATAACAATAATAATGCTCCTCTTTCCCATCCAGTTCGTAAGCCTTCATAAAATCTTCCGCGGCCTGCTCCAGTAAAAACAAACCGATTCTTGCAAGTCCCATGTTATGATAGATGTCCCCTTTTAAGAATACATCCTCTTCCGCAGTCTTGGCCAGTACGCTTTCATATTCATTCAATGCATGGATATAGCGACCCTTCTGCAAAAAGTAATCTGCCCGCTTTTTACTTTTCCCGTTTCCTTCCTGTTCATCTTTTAACAAATCAAGGAAACGGTTCCTTGCGCCTTCTCCCACAAAGGGAAATGCTTCCAAAAGCACCTGTGCAAATTCTGACACCTCGGCATCTTTGCGCAAAAGCTGATACAGTTTCTCTGCCATTTTTCCGGCACCGCACTCATCTTCAAGCCAGTTTGCAAGCTCAGCTGTAAATATTTCCTTTTCCAAAAGCTCGGCATTTTCATAAACGCAATATACCAGTTCTTCCGCCGAAAAAACGTTACAACAGATTTTTTCCAGAAAAAAAGGTTTTGTCGCTTTTCTCCCGATACATTCGTATACTTTACCCACGTTACATTCCTTTCACTGCCGCTTCTACTGCAGGTCCATTTCTTCTTCCCATTCTTTACCACAGGAAGGATATAATTCTCCAAATCCCAAATCAACCGCTTTTAAGGAAACCCTGGTTTCCGAAACCATTTCGATTGTCAAGGCAATTCTTGTCATACGGTTTGGTGCCACAGGCAGACCTTTTAAGATAAAGTCGGCAATGGCCGGCTGACTGCTGTTTAAATACTCCACAACCACCGGAAGATTATCCGTTCCGTATAAAAGTACCTCCTTGGAAGCTTTCGCATCATACCAATGTTCGCCTGCCCTAATCAACGGTTTGGACACGGTCTTGCCTTCTTCCGTTACCTGCACACCGATATTACAGTGCAGCCTGTCATTTCCGTAATAACGGATACTCTTTTCATATCCGGAAGGATTGGCCTTTTCCTTTGCTGCAATGCAGGCTCCCTTACTAAATAAATTATTTCCTTTAAATACCCTTCTGTTCCTGCAAAGAAACCTTAAGGAATTCTTACACCAGTCTTCATAAAATCCTTCGCCGATTAAAAATACGCCGGAGAAAATACGGTTTTCACACAAATCAGTGGAAATTTCCAAAAGTCTGCTGTCTTTTTCCACTTTGGACATATACCGCTCATCTTTCACCTTAAAATCCGTATATTCTTTTGCCTCTACCATGGCAATACTGGGATTTACAAAGTGGTTTCGCTCCAGCCGGTAACTCCACAAATTCTCACTGCCGGCATCAAATACCAGAATCTGGTGGTTCTGCATTTCACTATTCTGGTACAACATATAATAAAATACGCACTCTTCGTAGTTGATAAAAGAAATCTTCTCCTGATTTACCTTCAGGACGCTGACTACAGACTGAAGCATTTTTATCATTTCCACATCTGCATTCCGGACAGCCACTACCAGATTGGCAATTTTTTCCGGTGTCTCCATAAGAGAAAGAAGACCTAAACTTCTTTTGATAAACAATGCCAGTAAATCCTTGGCGTGATACTCCTCCCGGTCAACAGAAACAATTTCGCCCCGTTGTGCTGCTTTTAACAACCCCGTCACCGCGTTTCCCTCGCCGTCCTGCTCACAGGCAAAAGCATCTTCCCCAAGCACCCACTGTCCGGTACTTCTTTTTTTGCATAAAGCCAAAGGTATATTGTACTTTTCCTGCTCCTTTTCCGTACTGAACGTCTCCGGATTATCACTGTCAATGCGGCAAAAACTAATTTGCGCATATTCGTCATTCAAATCATAGCCGATGACATAACGGTCTTTATTCATTTTTTCAAATACATCTTTGATTTCTGTCAACATAGCTACGCTCCACGCTTTTAAATCTTAAAAATTTCCCGCACCATAAAATCTCTCTTCATATACTCCGAAAGTATGTGACCGCAGGAATCGTAATCCTTCATCTCTTTGCATAATACTGCTTCATTCAGAAGGGAGAATCTCCAATTTCCGATTTCTGCTTCATCTTCATTTCTCTGCAGTACACTGCTTTGTGTCAGTTGTTGCTTGTTTCCTCTTTGCTCGGTAATGTAATACTGTACATTTTCACCACAGAACAAAATAAAGTTCTTCACAAAAATTCCGCCATAAAGATTCTTCATTTCTTCTTTGCGGTATTCCGTTTCCCCGCCGTCTTCACGCTCAATGGCATAATGGATAATTACCTTGCTGTCCGGCGCCCCTTTGTATTCCACAAATGTGCGGTCGGTAAACGGCAAAGCCTCCTTTAATCGTTTGGCAAACATGCGGAAAAAGGGGAAATAGTTGCCCATGGCAATTTCTCCGGATAAAAGTTCCCGCAACAGTTCTTCATTCCAATTGCTTTCATCTGTGCCGGATGCATTTTTTAATACCGCAAGTCTGCATACACGGTTCATCTTCTCGCCTTCGCAAAGCAGATTTTCCATACGGCTAAATACCCTGGGATCCGTAACACAGTCTTCTACAAAATAATCATAGGCACATCTTGTCAGAAAAGCTTTCTCTACTTCCAGACTGCCGCCTTTGCGCATATATTCCTCATAAAGACGCATTTTTTCGCCGATATAAACGCCTGCAAACAACGCCTGTACCAACAAACGCTCCAGCAGCGCATAGGTATCCAGATTAAATCCGTCACAGTTTCGCAGCAAACCTCTTAATTCCCGAATACTTCCTTCGAAATACTTTACCATATAGGACAAAACATTTTCATCATACCGGTTCTGCCGATACGTGTATGCACACAGCGCCAGCATATTTTCTTCTTCTTCAAAATCCCTGCGTTCCAGAAGTCTGCTACATAACCTTAAGACAATTTTACTTTCTACGTGTTCCGCACCATAGGTACAAATCCACTCAAAAGCAGTGTCATACATTCCTCTGGCCACTAAAATATGAATAATATCGGCTCGCACACCCGCTTCCAGCATTTTCGGCTCTGCCTCAGGAAGTAACTCATCCAATTCCCGGATAAAATCTTTTTCATAATAAAACTGAATCAATGCGATCAGAATCCGGTTCTGATATGCAGTGGTAACTTCATCACTGCGTAATAATCTGGCATAGGAATACATATTTTCCGTTGTAATGTTAATATAATTTTTCCGGTCTTCACAATAGTACAATACCGATCCTGTCTGCTCCTGAATCATGGGGTATACGGTTTTGAACAGTTCCTCATCAAACAATACCGGAACAGGTTTTAAGAAATCCTTCGGCACGAAACGATTACCGTATGCATCCTCAAACAGAACCTTGTAAGCATTGCTGTAAATCGGCGCATAGGCTTTCCCGTCCTCTACCGGATATTTCTTCTCCTCCCACATACATTCATGCACAACAATTACATTCCGGATTCCCGCATCTTCAACCTTGATCTCATGCATAAAAATGACAGGTGCGGCATCATTGGCAAACTTCACATCCATCACTGCCGGAACCAAAATTCTTTTGTACAACTTAATCAGATGTTCGTTAACTCTTCCCGCTGCAATCTGTTCCCTTACAAAACTTTCCAGATGCTCGGTATAAGACAAAGCAATCTCCGGAAACATTCCCCTGTGTTCCCAGACGTTTGCATACAAAAACGCCATTCTCTCATAATCCAGGCTGTTCTGATAAGCAAAATACATCATTACCATCTTAGGCAATTCGCCACGGTATGACAAATCAATGGACATCATATAATATTCATATAATCTGGTAAGGCGGATTTCCTGCTGCACCGCCAACTCATACCAGGTGAAGTATTCCTTACCGACGCAGTTTCCCTTCATCAGATAAGCACAAATCGCCTGCACCATTTCCTTGCCCGAACACTTGGTATAGCAATACTTCAATATTTCATAAATTCTAAAATCAAATTCCTTTTCACGGCTGCTTAAGAATAAAATGCGTTCCGCAATTTCTTCGTTCAATGCATCATATCTTACCGCAAAACGTAAAAGATTTATTTCATACTCTTCCAGTTTCATCATCAGGGAAGGCTGTTCCCACAAAAGTTGCAATGCCTCCGTGTATAAAATAGGGCTATTTGCTCCCCGGTCAAACCGTTCTTCCAAAAAGTCCCATCTTTTATCAGGATGAAAAAACAAATTTTCCTGAAGGTACAGCATTACCCATGCCAGACGGTAATTATCCTGCTCACGGTGAAACATTTTTTTTACTTTATGGGCCACCTTATCCGTATAATCTTCATCCCTGTTTAAAAGCGTGGTCAGATAAAGAAAATATCCATAGACCTCCGGAAGCTGCTTTTCTTCCGACATCCATTCTTCCACCTTATCCAACACCCATTCCGCATCCTGCATGCGTTCTTCTGCCAGTAAAAGCTGTGCCTGATAAAGGTTGGCAATAATATTTTCATCCCTGCTGCCGCCCATTCTTTCCACCAAAGGAGCAGTATTTTTTATCCAAGTCTGTGTATCGGTTTTGCCAAGACGGAACCTGATATACTCCTTTGTTACCTTGGCATTCAATTGTTGCCACTGATATAACCGGTTTGCTTCCACAGGAATAAAAGCGTTCTCAACAGTTACAGGAATTTGAAGGTTATGCTCCATGGCAGTAATTTCAATAACCGCAAAATTTTTACCCTGATGCAAAAACGCCGGATCTATGTATACCGGAATACGACATAGGTTTCCAAGGAAATCATCTTCCGTATATTTTGTCTTTTCAGCCGTAATAAAATCGCCTTTCAGGGAGACTCCGACTACTACATGTCCCCATCCGTCCTTGCGAAGCTCAATCTCCTTCATGACAGTCTCTTCCGGATTCTGAATTACAATTTCCTTGCAATCTGTTTCATATGTAATACGCGACTTTTTCTTAACTGCCACAAGAAACTCGTCCACATTCTGGGCATTGCCCGGCTGCGCACTCAAGCCACGGTAAACACCTCTGTACTGGCGGTCATTTCCTTCCAGAATTTCCACAAATCCCGCAGAATAATATAGCTGCACTGCCTCTTCCCAATTGGTTTTTGCAAGATTGGCAAAGTGAAACAGATTACGGATATTTCCCATGGTACTGTACAAATATCGTTTTTCTCTTGTCACTTCAAAAGGCAGGGTGTATTCACCCTTATTGGAAATAACCTGGAATTCACCCTTTACCACATCTCCGGGTTCCATTCCGGTACTGTCAAAACAATAAGCAATTTCTGCACTGTTTCCCCTAAAAATCGGAGTAAGACACTGCATGCGCATATGATTGGATAAAATATATCCCTCCATATCCGTATCTGCATGGTTTATCATTTGAAAAGTGCCCCTGCGCTGCTCATCTTTATCAAAGGTCATTTCGATTATATTGCAGGAAAAATCCAAGCTACCTTTATTGTATTCAAATGCATAATCCTCGTTTAGCATGGACAAAACCGCTCTTTTCAACTGTCTCACCTCTTTTCATCAGTCTGCAGGCATAGTATCCCTATCCTAATTCAACTAGTATATTATAACATCATTTTGTGGTGTAAGCAACAAACACCACAAAAAAAACACTATATTTTGTAATATTATATTTTTTCCTTTTTCTCCCGGAAAGGTATTGTTTTTTTTTCCAAAATGGTCTATACTTACAGTAAGAATATGTAATGATGTGATAGCTCTATCACGTGTTACGGAAAAGGAGGCGGACAAATGAATATTAACAGCTACACCAGTTCGAATATTTCAACTTTACTTCAGAGTATGTATACTTCCAGCAGTTCAAGTTCGAGTTCGTCATCCATGGCATCATTAACCACTACGGTTTTGGGTGGTTCTACTTCCAGTAGCGGAATATACTCTTCTTTGGGCGATTACAACTTAATCAAGTCCGGAAGTTATGCCAAATTACTGAAGGCTTATTATTCTACTTCAGATACAGAAAGCAGCACATCTGCTTCTTCTACTGATATATTTGATAAGCTTAAAAGTAGCGTTGTTTCCGAAACTGAGGATGGCACAGTTGTAGCAAAGACGGATTCCTCTTCGGATTCGACATCCGATACTTCAGATAGTTCATCAAATCAGAACCTTTCTATATATACCAGTACAGGTTCTACCTTGACACAAACAAGTTCTTTGATTGATTATCTTTTATAAAAATTAAGACTTTTTCAGACGCTCTGAGGCATATCGGGGCGTCTTTTTTCATATCTATTGACAAGGAAACTTTTGAGGTTACTTATGGATTCCATGACTTCACAAGCAAGCTCCGATACCGGAAGGCTTGTTTTCTTCGTTACACGTGTATCAACTACCATCCCTATTCCCAATGCCCAAATACAGGTATATTCTTCAGAAGCACCTGACATACTGCTTGATACACTGATTACGGATTCCTCCGGTCAGACACCTCCCATTACCCTGCCCACACCACCGCTGTCCTATTCGCTAAACGCTGACAGCCCGCAGCCTTTCTCCCAATACCGTTTTATCATTTTGGCAGAAGGCTATGAACCCTTAACCATAAACGGTTCGGAAATGATGGCAGATGAAACATCCATTCAGCCTGCAGCTTTGGTCCCCGTACGTTTCGGTACAGGTGCAGGAACCATCAATATTGCCATACATACTTTAGTGGGCGATTATCCTGCCAAGATTCCGGAAGACGAAATTAAACCTATGGATGAATCAGGCGAAATTGTTTTATCCAGAGTTGTTATTCCGGAAACCGTCATTGTCCATGACGGGGTACCCAACGATTCCACAGCAGCTAACTACTATGTTCCCTACCGGGACTATATCAAAAATGTAGTCAGCAGTGAAATTTATCCTACCTGGCCGGAAAGCACCATTTATGCCAATACTTTGGCAATTATGAGTTTTACACTAAATCGTGTGTATACCGAGTGGTATAGGAACCGCGGATATAATTTTACCATCACTTCTTCCACCGCATATGACCAGAAATTCATATACGGTAGAAATATTTATGCCAACATTGACAGGATTGTGGATTCTATTTTTAACAACTACTTATCCCGCCCGGGGGTACGTCAACCGATTTTTACCTCCTACTGCGACGGACGCCGGGTTAGTTGCAACGGTTTGAGCCAGTGGGGTTCCATGTACTTGGGCGAAGAAGGATACTCTGCCATAGATATCATCCATTACTATTACGGGAATGATATGTATATTAATACAGCAGATCAAATTGATGGTATTCCTGCGTCCTGGCCCGGTTATGACCTTGTTATTGGTTCAAGAGGCAGTAAGGTTCTCCAGCTTCAGCAACAGCTAAACCGTATTAAGCAAAACTATCCCGCCCTTCCCGGAGTGGTCGAAGACGGCATTTACGGCCAGGGCACAGCGGAAGCTGTCAGAAGTTTTCAGCAAATATTTAACTTGGAGCCTACAGGAGTTACGGATTTTGCAACATGGTATTCCATTTCCAACATTTATGTAGGAGTCACAGGGATTTCGGAGCCGTAACACATTGATAAAAGGCAGTAAACATTTTCTTCATAGTAATGTTTACTGCCTTCTTACATTGCTTATTATTTTGATAACAGTCTGCCATCCGTAGAAATGGTCGCAACCTTTACAGGTATATTTTTACCACACATATCCACACTTCGCTTCACGGCATATTCCAGCCCGCCGCAACAGGGAACCTCCATACGGGTTACCGTTATGCTTCGAATATCATTGTTTCTTAATATCTGTGTCAATTTCTCTGCATAATCCACATTATCTAACTTAGGACAACCAATAACGGTGATATGATTCTTCATAAAATCATTATGAAAATTACCGTAGGCATAGGCAGTACAATCTGCTGCAATCAATAAATCTACCCCTTGGAAATACGGCGCATTCACAGGCACCAGCTTAATCTGTAAGGGCCATTGGCATGACTCTTTCTTCGCTGCCAAAACAGCCGCCTCATTATATGCCGGGGCTTCTCTCTCCTCAAAAGTAATCGCCCCCGTCGGACAGGCCGGTAAGCAGTCGCCCAAACCATCACAATAATCTTCCCTCATTAATTTTGCCTTACCGTCCACCATTCCGATGGCACCCTCGTGACAGGCTGTCACGCAAAGTCCGCATCCGATACATTTTGCTTCATCAATTTTTATGATTTTACGTATCATCTTTAACCTCCTAACTATTTCCACAAGCCTCTCATAAACTATTGCTTTATAGGGATTCTATATAAATGACAATGTCAAGTCATGTAATAAATTTAAACTTCCTTGACTTGTTGGTTTGATTATACTATAATCTGCAAATACTGTATGTTGAAATTTCAACATTTTATAATAAATTTTTTTAAAAAATGGCGAGAATAAATAACACCTTATCAAACCCGGGAGACTTTATGAATAAACATTTATATATTCTGCAAAACTGTCCTTTATTTCAAAACATTGAGAAAGAGAATTTAAACGGATTGCTTCATTGTCTGCAGGCAACTCCTATCAAAGTAGCGAAAAATCAATACATTCTTTCGGAAGGCACACCTGCCAAATATGTAGGCATTCTTCTTAGCGGCAACGCCCGCATTGAGCAGGAAGATTACTACGGCAACCGTAGCATTGTAGCAAATATTGCTCCGGGCGAATTGTTTGGCGAATCCTTTGCCTGTGCCGGACTAAATGCCCTGCCCGTGAATGTCATTGCCACACAGGATTGCGAAATTATGTTATTAGACTGCATGCGCCTTATGACTACCTGCAGTAATGCCTGTGAATTCCACAATACCATTATTTTTAATATGCTTAAAATCATGGCGACCAAGAACTTATCCTTCCACCGTAAAATCACTATTACATCCAAACGCAGCACCCGCGAAAAACTCATGGCATACCTTTTATCGGAAGCAAAGATAAAGGACAGCCGTTCTTTTACCATTCCCTTTGACCGTCAGGCGCTGGCGGATTACTTAGGCGTGGACCGTAGCGGTCTTTCCGCAGAAATCAGCAAACTGCGCCAAGAAGGTGTCATCGAATGCAAAAAAGGGAACTTTACATTACTGTAAGGTTCCCTTTGATTATTCTACGCGAATCTCCATTGTGTTTTCTTCAATATTATAAAAGGTTTCTTCATATGTATGTCCGTCTGTTTCAACCACCACATCTGCATTCCATGTACCTTTTTCTTCATAAACTTCAACCGCTATGTCCAGCTCTTTTATCTTCCATTGATTGGTTTTAAAGAAATGTACCGTCAACTCCGTATCAATGTTTTCGCTATGAATCAGAATGACATAATCATACATGCCATAATTGCCTTTGATATGACTGAAGTTTATCCCTTCATCATCCGGTCGGCAATTTAATTTCAATTCTTCACCCAATTCATAATTACCGGTAACAGTTTCCGGTACATAAGGTTCGCCTTCTATTTGTATGGTTGCCGTTCCCCACACTTTAGGAAAAAAGCCATAAATAACCACCAATAGAATGGCAGAAAATAAGGTTATGTAAAATATACGAAACAGAATTTTAAGTACTTTTTTCATAACTTATAGATGCCTCCCGAATACAGTAACATTGCCTTGTTCTTATTATACTGACTCCCTTTTGCAATTTCAACAGCAATCAGGTATGGGCTTTCTATCAAAATTTTAAAAAGTATTACCAGATTATGCGTTCCATAATCTTACGATAACTCACGTAATCCACATATTGCCCGGACTCATCTAAATAAACCCACAACTCATACTCATAATATTCGCAGCCCAATCCTATCCTTTTTGAACTTCCGCCACGAAATAGCATCGCTTCGTTTTCTTCAACCAACAAAGGCTCACCAAAATGTTCTATACATTCTTCTATCGTAAAATCGTTAATTTTATCATTCCTTATGTATCGTAGAATCTCTTGCCTTTGTGAATCATTAAACTCAATTAACAACATTAGAAGCGATATAATATACAATCCAATAACTATCATCTGACAATACAGAATTACATTTAATATTTTATTTGTTTTTTTATTCTTGTTTTCCGCCATATATCACACCTCACGCTTTTCTGCTAATATAGCGGCTTTTACCTTTTCATCTTGATCAAAATAAATATGTAATTCATATTCACGGCGTCCCATCCAGTCAAATCCCCCCACCGAATAGACAATACATTGTCCTGGAGAATCTTTTCCGGAATCACCGAAAATTGCCTCACATTCTTCAAGGGTCATGCCGATATAATCTTCATTTTCTACAAAATCCAGTGCAATCTGCAAACTTTCACCCGGCAATCTAGGCACTGCCAGTCTGGCACATATAAAATGTACTACAACCCAACCAATGCATATTGAAAGAATTACTATTCCCCGAGCAAAAACTTCTCTCTTACCGGATCTAATAATTGATTTCTTTTACCGTAGGGACTAAAAAAAATAATATATGAAACTGCAATTATCAATAATAATAAAATAATTATTATCTGTAAGCATATTTTTAACATATAAGCTCCCTATAAGTTTATCTTTTTTAATATATACGCTCATAAACGCATTTTGTATAAGCCCGCTCTACACCTATTCCATCTTCCATCGGTTCTACATATAAAACATACTCATAATATCTAAAAAGAAAACCACCGGAACATTTGCTACCGCCTTCAAAAAGTATATTCCCCATATTAGTGACATATATCGGTTCTCCAAATACCTCTTTACACTCCTCAACGGTTAACTCTTTAATTCTATCAGTTTCTAAATAATATTGAACCTTAATCCGTTGCCAATTACTAAAAAAAACATAATTGCCAATATATGCGAACACAAGAATTGTCAACATAATGAATTCAATATAATAAATCATATTAATGACTTTATTCTTTGTTTTTAATTTATCTTTCTTTGCCATTTATACCTCGCTTATAGTTCTTAACATTACTTTCTTTACACACTTGTTATCATCGAAATAAATATATAATTCGTACTGAATCGTATCAGCAAAGAAACCTTGATATTGAAAATATCCCGCCGGAACAACTACCACATGTGACTCCGGAAATACTCCTAACTCTCCAAATATTTGTTCGCATTCCTCGAATGTTATTCCTACACTGTTTTTACTTCTTTCAAATTCAAGTGCTCTTTCCAATTCTACACTAGGTTCCCTAGGTACAAACAGCAAGCGGCAACCAAATATGTATATAATAAACAAAATAATTGGCATCAGTAATATCTTTATTTTTTTATCTTTATTTTTTATCTTTTTATTTTTAATAATCACCAAATATACCTCTCTGTTGTTCAACCAACGGTGAGTCTGATTCAGCATATAAAGACTCCCCTTTAGAATGATCCGCAATATCATTTGCCCCTAAATCCGCTCGTACAGCACTACTATAAATGAGTAAACTGGGAATGCCTATTATATCACGCCCTGCTCTACTATAAGCCATAAATGCATCTCCAATGTGCATTCATACCAATAATTTCGTATACGCTGCTCATCATACTTTTTTACTACTATAGATACATATCTAAAGTTTTTTCTTCTCTAACACTTCTAACATATCCTTCTTCATCAAAAAACACCCTCAGACGATATTCTCTATTTATTGTATTTTTCCATCTTTAATCCTTATTACTTCGTCCGCATATTCGACCAAGTTTTCATTATGTGTAATCATAAGTACTGTTTGATGATATTGAGCCTGCATCTTTTTGATTAACTCTACTACCATTTTACCATTTTTACTGTCTAAACTTCCTGTTGGTTCATCTGCCAAAATGATATCAGGCTTATTAACAAAAGCCCTTGCAATTGCGACCCTTTGCATCTGCCCACCGGATAACTGTGCCGGATATACATTTTTCTTTTCTGCTATACCAAGCAAAGAAATTAATTCCTCAACATATGCAACATCAACTTCTTTCCTTGAAATCATAACAGGTAAAATTATATTCTCATATACTGAAAGAGTCGGTATTAATTGAAAATTTTGAAATACAAACCCTATTGTGGAATTTCGATAGTTGGCTTTTTCTTTTTCACTCATTCCGGAAATATTTTTATCATTAAAGCATATTTCACCCTCTGTAATCTCATCTATACCACCTATTAAATTTAAAAGTGTTGTCTTTCCTGAACCACTGGCTCCGAGAACAATATAAAAAGTATCATCTTTTAATTCTAAATTTACATTATCCAGCGCAAGCACCTTTCCTGCACCGGTATTATATTCTTTTATTAAATTTTTTATAATAATCATTATTCTTCCTCCATATTGGTAATCAGTTTTGTCTTGGACAATAAGCTATCTCCTACTAAATACGAAGTTATTACTGTTGCTACAAAGCAAATCAAGAATGAAAGTATCATACCTATAATACTCTTACCTATATTAATTGAATGTCCAACTGCAATGATAAAATAAACTGATATCATTGTGCCTATAGGTACAGATAAAAGGGATGCGGATACACAAATCTTCTTAGATTCAAAAGATAAAAGTTTAATCACATCTCTTTTAAACATTCCAAGCACTATAAGTATTCCAAACTCCTTTTTTCTCTTGGTTAATGTCACTCTCATAGTACAAATAATATTACTAATTACCATTACAAAGAAGCATGAAACTATATAGAATGCTATAAGCATGATACATTTACCTTGTTCCAATGTTTCCGCCTCACCTTTATAACTGGCATTATATGTAATATCTTTTTCAAGAAGCTGCGAAACATAATTGATTATTTCTTTAAAGCTCTCTTCACTTTCATTTGTCTTAACAAGAAATCCTGTGTATTGCTTATCTATGTTTAAGTACTCTTTTGCTGCCTGATAATTCATGATTAAATCATACTTACAATCAAATGAATAATCTCTTAAATAATTTTCTTCTATAGTACCATTGAGCGGAATAGAATATTTCAGGTTATTACGATCATAAATTGATATCAACTCTTCTTTCACTTCACCTGTAATAAATACAAGCGGTGCATCATAATTATACTTCTTATTATTTCCCGTTAATTCTTTGATTATTTCATCATCAGCAATGTATACTTTTACACCAATTTGCCTGTTAAATTCTGCTTTATCTTCATCTGATAATTCTATATAGGTCTCTACTCCTTTGCTAAGTAGAAATTCTTTTTCTATACTACTTAGCGTATCTTCATTACAAGAATTATAACTCCACCTTAATTGTAGTATTCCATATACTTCGCTATCTTCTAATGCAGCTTTAAATGTGTTAAGTTCATCTTCATTTAATATAATTTCTTCTTCGACATTTATCCAATTACACTCCACTTCATAATCACAAAATTCTGCCTTTTTAAATGTGTTAAAATCATTAAAATCTAAATTTATAAAAAAGATAATTATAAACGATAATATCAATCCAACAAAGAAAAAATTAAGAAAAATACATCTGGTTGAAATCTTATTTCTTCTTAAATTTCTATTTCCCAGCAATTCTATAAAATCCTTTGTCTTCTTTGGCTGTCCTTTGCTCTTTATAACTGAATCGGTTTCTTCGCCATATTTAATTTGATTCACTATCGTTAGTCCTATACTTTTATGCCATATGATAATATTGGCTAGCACTACAGCAATTGCAACCAGTAACACAGCTTCAACATAAGCGGTAGGATAATCATGAAAAATTAATTCCGACAAAGCCCCCGACCGAAAACTTCCTATCATTTTTCCCACTAAAAATTTTCCTATGGTATGGTTCATGATAAAACCTAGGATACAGCCTAATCCACCACCTAAAAATACAGTGCCGAAAATTATATTCATATAATTGCGCTTAATATCTGTTAATGAGCAACCTAAACTTCTAAGCAATCCATAATCGTTAATTCTTTTATGAACGGATGACAAAATAATATTGTATATCATAAACATGGATGCAACTGCAATGAAAACAGCAACTGAATGAAAAACAACGCTCAGTCCGCCACCAATGCTGACTTTATTACTCAATAACGTATGTCTGTTATCATTATATACAACATCTTTTACAGAATCGATACTCACTACGCTCATTAACATTTCGGTTTCTCTATTCCAAGATTCTTCCAATTCTTTTGCTGTATCCGCTTCTGTTCCCACACAGACAGAATATGATAAATCATCAAACAAATTTTCTATTGTTTCAACTGTTGTATATGCCTCTATGCTGTATATATCCGCAGAACTTCCCTCAAATATTCCCACCACTTTAAACGCGTAGTCTTCTCTTATTTCATCTTCCATAAAACTTTTGGAAAATGTAGTTATTTCATCACCTACACCTATTGTTTTGTTTAGTTGTTCAAGACAAGCATTAGATATAATAACTTCATTATTATTTTCCGGCATTCTACCTATAAGTAGTGGATATTCAAAAAGGTCCAAATAATCACCTTCAGCCCCTACTAAACAAAACGAATACATAGATTCCTCATTAATATCTAATGAAATTTCCGTTGTTCGAAAATGTGAATATTTATAATTCTCTAACATAGGAAGTTTTTCATAAAACTTAATCGCGGAGTCTCTATCCTCTATCGCAACAGACATATCATAATTCTGGCCCACGAAAGTAGATACGGTAGTATACGCTTTCGTAACCATAACCGCCATATTCGTTAATATAATAAGCATAGCTGTAACAATTGCAATCGCTATAATTGTTTCAAAGATAGTTTTTGACTTTTTAAACGTAATCTTATATGTCAGATTTCTTAGTTTCATTCTCGTATCCTTTCATAAAATAGTACCCTACTACTAAGTCTGTATTTTTCCATCTTTAATCCTTATAACAATATCCGCATATTGTGCAATCTTTTCATTGTGCGTAATCATAATAATGGTCTGTTTATACATTTTATGCATCTTAAGAAGTAAATCAACCACATCCTGTCCTGTTTTGCTGTCAAGATTCCCAGTAGGTTCATCTGCCAAAATCACTTCCGGTTTATTCGCAAAAGCGCGGGCTATGGCAACCCTTTGCTGCTGACCACCGGATAACTGATGAGGATAGACATCCTTTTTCTCTGATAATCCTAATTTTTCCAGTAATTGCAGAATATACACTTCCTCTTCCGTTCTCTTATCTAAAATAATGGGTAAAATAATATTTTCATATACTGTAAGCGTGGGAATAAGATTAAAATTCTGAAAAACGAAGCCAATTTTTTGTCGACGATATTCCGCCATTTTCTCATCAGACAATTCTGTAATATTCTGATCATTTATTATAATATTTCCATCCGTTGGCGTATCCAATCCTCCTAACATATTTAATAATGTTGTTTTGCCGGAGCCGCTCTCCCCCAGAATAATTACAAATTTATGATCCGGTATATCCAAATTTATTCCGTTTAATGCTCTTGTTTCTATTCCTGCCGTTTTATATATTTTGGTGAGATTACTAATTTGATACATCTGATTCCTCCAAATTTGCTTTAATATTCTTATGAACAAAGCGACCGGCTATTTTTTTGACTATATAACACATACCCATGTAAAACAGAATTCCGGTTCCTACCACAATCAAAAGTACTGTTCCCCATTTTATTTCCCTGCCTCCAACACTGGTTACATAAACTGTAATCAATGTACTAAACAACATGGCTAAACTAACTGCCCATAAAGTAAGACAACGAATTTCATAGCTTAATAAAGATATCAAGTCTTTGTATGACATCCCCAATGTCATCAAAATTCCAAACTCCCTTTGACGTTGTTTTACTATAATGCGCATAATATTAACACAATTTACAATTGCCATCGCTAATATACATATCATCAGATAACCGGCAATTACCATTAGATTTACACCTTGATTTTTTACATCCTGCATTTCTTCATAACAGTTTTTGAAATATGTATCAACCCCCTTTGCATTCAGAAATTCTCTTACTTCTTCTACAATCACATCCTGATTTTCATCGGAGGTTACCAAAATTCCTGTATATGTAAGCGGACACTGGAAGTATTTATGGAATGCTGCTTCATTCATTGTTAAAGATACCCTGCACAAAATCTGTCCATCCAGTAAATAATTGTTATTCAGAGTTCCATTTAAGGCTATTTCTATTTCTTCATTATTTCTGTATAAAATGATTTCCTCCGATTCACCAGAAGCAGCATTTATCAAAACATAAGGCTTCGAAAGATCGTACCCACGAATTCCTTCATCTTCCAAAATCTCCTCTAAAACCTCATTTTCTGCAACAAATACCGCAACAATATATTCTTGCATGATTTTTTCGATTTCTGCATTATCTGTAACATTCTCCAAACGTCTCTCGTAGGTATCTGCATCTTCGGTAAACAATTCCCATGCACTGTAACGCAATCCAAATATTTCTTTGATACTTGTCTGCGCCTTTATGTCTTCAATCATTTCAGGAGTGATTACAGCCTCATTTCCTGCGCAACGAAACTCATAGTCACAAAAACCTGCTCTTTTATATGCATCAAAATCCTTGATATCCATACTTCCAAAAAAGGCCGTAACGGACATCAATAAAATCGCAGAAAAGGAAATCGTTAAAAAAGTATAGAAATACTGTAACTTATTTCGAGACAGATTTCTACTGCCCAAATATGCAACGATATTTTGAATCAGCCGCCGTGTTTTTTTTTGACCAGTTTGGGGCACTTCGGAATTTCCGTTGTATTTGATTGCCTCTACCACGGAAAAACGCCTTATCTGAAACATAATTACCATTTGAGCCAGTAATAATACTCCCCACACAATTCCTGCTGACTGCACATAAGCTATCGGTCTGTCTACCACATCAAATTTAATAAGCGAACTGCTTCCGAAACCTTTGTTAAAAGCATTCATCAAAACTTTACCTATGGTATGATTCAGTAAAAATCCCCAAAAACACCCTAATGTTATGCCCTGCAAGCCTGATATAATGGTATTAATCAACATATTTTGAAACATTCCACGTTTCGATAATCCAAGACTTTGAAGTGTACCATATAATCTTACTTTTTCATTTGTGGATACAGATATTGCATTATAAATCATAAAAGAAGAAATAAGTCCTACCACATATGCCAGCATCAGAAACGTTTTACCAAAAGAATTTTCAGTTAAATTTTTATCCTGATAAAGCATGTATTTCTCTTCGTTCATAATAATTCTTCCGCTTTGATTAGTACTCTCTAGTACTGAGGATGCTATATCATATATTTTAGAATAATTATGATCTATAATTTCAAAACTGTCTCCTTCTGTACACATCATATATCCGTACAGTATATCTTCCTGCTCTAATATTTTTTCCACCGTTTCGATTGTTGTATAAACATTAACATCAAATAAATTATCATGCATCCTGCTGTCTACAATACCAACAACCGTGAACTCCTGCGAATCCTGTGACACATATCCGTCCAAATCCCGGTATAATTTTATCTGGGTTTCCACCGTAATAGGCTCTCTGGTTTGCAGAATATATTTTTTATCCAGAAGAATTTCATTTTCCGCTTCCGGTAATCTTCCTTCTATAAGATTCTCTCCATATACTTCCAGATAATCCCCTTCCACACCAATCAAATCCGTAAAGAATTCCCTATTTTCAAAATAAAATCTTAACTGTTGGGTTTTTTGTGCAGAGTACTTAACAGGAACTTCTGATTCTATTTCTTCTTTTATTTCATTTGCTGTTTCTAAGCTCACATCTAAAACAGAGAGGTCATACGACTCACTTTTCATTGCCAGTGCCTGATATGCAAAACTGATAGATGCCGACATGGTAGTAAAAACAATTATCATGGCTGTGACGATGGATATAATATGGAATAATTCCTTGTTTTCCCGAGTTTTGGAATATGTAATTTTGTATAAATATTTTAATTTTTTCATATTACTCCTAATCGAAATTAATTACTTTTTTAACTTTTAATTAAAAATATTGATTCCCTTTTCCATCTGTTAAATAAACACAAGTTGTTAAATATTGTGCCCATTTTTCCTCCTACCAATCAAAAAGTACTGTCGATTTAGGTGTGACATAATCATATTGCTCTCTACTATATCCATCCACATTATCATATCTTTCAACTGCTCCAGTTAAAAAATCCATTGCTATATTATTAATATAATATCCAGCACAACCTTGCATTATCTCTCCCCCATAATGTAACGGAGCATATTCTGTTGCTAAAGGATGTTCTTCTGACAGCAAGTATGATTTCAAATTATATACGGCACTATCATCTTGTTCATATACACAATTAAATATCTGCTTTTCTATAAATTCAGCCTGCGCAATCAAATCATCATCAAAATAAATTTCTGACAGCATTGGACCAGCCCAATAATTCCCATTTATATCATACCGATTTGCTGTATACAAATAATTCCATTTAAAATAGCTATGCCCGACATAATTCAAACTTGGAGTCAAATCATAGGTATATATTTCCGCATATTCATCAAACCACTTTTGCCGTTCTTCTTCGCTTAAATAACTAAAATTTGCGGCAATAATAATCAGAAAAGCGTCTTCATATTTCATGCTTCCAATTTCCTGATATTTTGATTCCAGTTCTCTGGCTCTTTCTTCAATCTGCTCTATTGTCACTTCATCTATCGCTACATATGATTCGTCCGGAACAGGAATATGCACATATTCTTTATTAGAATTACAACGACACAAAAACAATAAAGACATTATAAAAATCACTATCGCCACCGATATAAAAATTTTTTTCTTCATAATCTCTTCTCTCCGAATTCCAGCTATTCTTCATCTACTTCCATCATTTCACTCTTATATGTATCCAAAATAAGATTAACTTCATCTACAAGTAATCTCACCGACTTCGTTCTATAATAAAATCTACGATTATGCACTTCTTCTATAACTATGAAAAAGAGTACTTTATTCTCCTCTTCGTACTCTTCTACTTGTAACATATACTCATCACCATAATATCCATACATATACCTTGCAAACATCACGTCTATTACATATTCTTGAAATATCAATCCATTCCCTTCTATGCGCGAATCTCCTCTCATAAATATTAATCCATCCACTTTCTGATAAATCAAATACTTATATATGAACATAAACATTTCAAAATTTTCAATCTGTTTAGAAGATGCATATATTGCATCTATAACACAATTTTCCCATGCCGTTGCATTTGCAACTAAATATTCATCAAAGTATAATTCATCTAATTTAATTAATGAACTATACTCGCCAAAGCTATGGTTATTATCACTATTTTCTAAGAAGCGATTGTATTTTTCTTCCTGATACTCTTGACATTTCATCATTAATTTGTACGAATCCCCAAAATAAGTTTCCACATATTCTGAAAACACATCAGGTTCCATATAGGAAGCATTCGCTACTAATAATGCAGCCAAACCTCTATCTGAAAAAT